>CALWNA010000232.1 GCA_944382505.1 uncultured Lachnospiraceae bacterium | reverse complement strand
CCGGAAATATCCTTACTGCCTGCTATCACCAATACTTTGCCGTAAGTTCCCTTGTTGGAATAATTCGGTCTTGCCGGTATAAATTGAAAATCTTCTTTCGTTATATATTTTATGTCATTTGTAATTATGTTGTAACTTATTTCAGGAAAACCGATATCTGCCACGGTTACTTTTCCACAGTAATCTGCTCCGGGATATAAAACTGTTCCTATTTTGTGACATCCGAAAGTGACTGTGTAATCCGCTTTTACTGAAATTCCGCATATTTTTGCAGTATCGGCATTTACACCGGAAGGAATATCCACAGCATATACTTTACTTTTAGAATTATTTATTTTTTCAATCGTCTCTGCATATTTTCCTTCGATATTTCTGGAAAGTCCGACACCGAAAATAGCATCTACGATAATATCGGATGAGACAAAATCATCTACAATCTCTATTTTAAGATGATTGACAATCTGTAATTGTTGTTGAAATTCCACACTGGATTTATTGATATCCCCTAAAATACAAATACAGATGCTGTATCCCTTAAGATAAAGCATCCTTCCTACTGCCAGACCATCGGCCCCATTATTCCCGGTGCCTGCTATCACCAATACTGTTTTATCCCGTGACTCATTTTGACAAATCAAATCTGCCACACTGAGCGCAGCTCTTTCCATCAATACGATGGATGGAATTCCCACATTATTTATTGTATAGCTGTCAATCTTTTTCATATCTGTTCCCGAGACAATATTCTTCATATCAAACTCCATTCCGTCACCATTCATCAGCGGCATAAATACTAATAGTGAAATAGTATTCTTACAGTATTACTCCTTTATATTATTCTCCGAAATTCTATACGTCAGTTTCATAAGGCTCTCCGATAAGTGTACGTTTTCTACGATAATATTTTCTGAAAATCCCAAATCTGTATGCGCAAAATTCCAAAATGCAGTCACTCCGCATTCAACAAGTTTTTCTGCAATTTTTCTTGCCGGCTCTTTCGGAAGTGTTAATGCTACAATTTCAACCTTATTCTCCTTAACAAAATCATAGAGATCTGCAATATCCATAATCTCGCCCCCATCTGTTTTCTTCCCGATCAGCTCCGGATTTTTGTCAAATAAGGCTATGATTTCAAACCCTCTGTTTTTAAAATTTCCATAATTGGCAATCGCCTGCCCTAAGTTTCCCGCACCGACAATTACCATTTTATGCGGTACATCCAGACCAAGCAACTTTCCAATCTCATCATATAGATACTGAACATTATAACCATATCCCTGCTGGCCAAATCCTCCAAAATTATTTAAATCCTGTCTGATCTGTGATGCAGTGACATTCATTAATTTGCTTAACTCTTTGGATGATATACGCTCTACCTTCTGCTGACGCAATTCATCCAGATATCTGTAATATCTTGGCAATCTTGAAACCACTGCTTTTGATATTTTATTCATTTTGTACTCCTAAAAGTTGTTTATCTTTTATTCATTATAAATAGATAGATAAACATTGTCAAATATTTGTCATACTTTGAAAAACTATAATTTTGTGGTAAACTATTCTGCAGTAAAATTAACAGGGGAATTATCATGATACTTTCATGCAATCATATATCGAAATCATACGGCACCGAAGAAATTTTAAATGACTGTTCTTTTTTTATCAATGAAAATGAGAAAGCTGCCATTGTGGGAAATAATGGTGCCGGAAAATCTACAATGATGAAAATTATTATGGGAGAACTTCATGCAGATTCTGGAACCGTAACCATTGGAAAAGACAAGACAATCGGTTATCTGGCTCAGTATCAGGACCTAAGCAGCCATAATACCATATATAACGAAGTCAAATCCGTGAAACAGAATTTAATTCAAATGGAGCAGAAATTAATTGAATACGAAAAACAGATGTCTTTTGTCACTGGTAATGAACTGAAAAAGCTTATGGAAAGCTACACAAACCTGGAACATCGTTTCCAACTTTTAAACGGTTACTCCTATAAAAGTGAAATTGAAGGCGTCATTAAAGGTTTGGGATTTACGGAAGAAGATTTTGATAAACAGGTCGGTACTTTATCCGGAGGGCAGAAAACACGGGTTGCTCTCTGCAAACTTCTTTTGGAACAGCCTGATATTATTATGCTGGATGAACCTACAAACCACCTGGATTTAAATTCCATTCAATGGCTGGAGACATATCTTTTAAATTATAAAGGTGCAGTGCTTATTATCGCCCATGACAGATATTTCCTTGACAAAATCGTAACAAAAATTATTGAAATTGAAAATACAAAATGCAGCGTTTTCGATGGCAATTACTCACAATTTGCCGTAAAGAAAAAGCAGCTTCGCGAAGCACAGATGAATCAATATCTGAAACAGCAGAATGAAATTAAACATCAGGAAGAAGTTATTGCAAAACTGCGTTCTTATAAACAGGAAAAGTTTTATAAGCGTGCTCAGAGCCGCGAAAAAGCTCTGGCGCAAATGGAAATTATTGATAAACCTGAAAATTTGCAGGAGAAAATGACTTTGAAACTGGAGCCGGACTGCATTAGCGGTAATGATGTTCTGACCGTTGAGAATCTCTCCAAATCTTTTGGAGAACTCCTCCTGTTTTCAGATATCAGTTTTGAAATCAAGCGGGGTGAACATGTTGCCCTGATCGGTGATAACGGAACCGGGAAAACTACCATTTTAAAAATTATTAATGACATTATTCCGGCTGATAAGGGAACCGTTAAGCTCGGGACAAATGTACATATAGGTTATTATGATCAGGAGCATCACAATTTAAATGAGGAAAATACTCTTTTTGAAGAAATTGCAGATGCATATCCCAATATGACCAATACAAAAATTCGAAATACCCTCGCAGCATTTATGTTTACAGGCGATGATGTTTTTAAACAGGTGAAAGATTTAAGCGGCGGTGAAAAGGGACGGTTATCCCTTGCCAAGCTGATGCTATCCGAAGCGAATCTTATTATCCTTGATGAGCCTACAAACCATTTGGATATGACCTCAAAAGAGATTCTCGAAAATGCTATCAACAACTATGGCGGAACGGTTTTCTACGTTTCCCATGACAGATATTTTATTAATCAGACGGCATCGCGCATCCTGGAGCTGACCAATTCTAAAATAATTAATTATCTTGGAAATTATGATTACTATGAAGAGAAAAAAGAGGAGTTAACAAAAATTTATGCTCCCGAAACAAAAAAAGATAAGACTGCTTCTTCTGTTTCCACCGGAAAGCAGAATTATCTGGAAAGGAAGGCTGAAGCCGCAAGGATTCGAAAATTGAAGAATGATATTTTAAAAGTTGAA
>CALWNA010000231.1 GCA_944382505.1 uncultured Lachnospiraceae bacterium | reverse complement strand
CTGCATTTCCAAAATTAATTTCTGTGTTGTTTCCAAATCAGGATCTCCGCCTGTAACAAAGGCAATAAATGCCTTTCCGTTTTTAAATGCTTTCTGTATTTTACTCATAAATCTGAACTCCTCTATATCTTGCTATTGCGGCGACATCCTTGTCACCACGACCTGAAATGTTAATTACAATGATTTTATCCTTATCAAGTGTCGGGGCATACTTCATTGCATACGCCACAGCATGTGCGCTCTCAATGGCCGGTATAATCCCTTCTGTCCTCGATAAATATTCAAATGCTTCCACAGCTTCCTTATCCGTAATCGCCACATATTGGGCTCTTCCTATATCATGAAGATTTGCATGTTCCGGTCCGATTCCCGGATAATCAAGTCCCGCTGAAATAGAATAAACAGGAGCAATCTGACCGTCATCGTTCTGACAGAACAGGGATTTCATTCCGTGGAAAATGCCCTCTGAGCCATTCGTAATGGTAGCCGCATTTTTTGGATTGTCAACACCCAGTCCCGCCGCTTCGCAGCCAATTAATTTAACGCTCTCGTCTTCTATGAAATGGTAAAAAGCTCCGATTGCATTGGAGCCGCCACCGACGCAGGCAATGACAGCATCCGGAAGTCTTCCCTCTGCTTCCAATATCTGTTCCTTTATCTCTTTGCTTATTACACTTTGAAAATCCCGGACCATTGTCGGAAATGGATGTGGTCCCATTACAGAGCCCAGTACATAATGGGTGTCTGCCATTCTGTTGCTCCACTCTCTCATCGCCTCATTTACCGCATCTTTCAGCGTCTTTGTTCCGCTTTCCACCGCATGGACCTTTGTTCCCAAAAGCTCCATACGAAACACATTTAACGCCTGACGTTCTGTATCTTCTTTTCCCATAAACACTTCACATTCCATACCCATCAGCGCGGCTGCTGTTGCCGTTGCAACGCCGTGTTGTCCTGCCCCGGTTTCCGCAATAACTCTTGTCTTCCCCATTTTTTTTGCAAGAAGGACCTGACCAAGAACATTATTTAATTTATGCGAACCGGTGTGGTTTAAATCCTCTCTTTTTAAATAAATCTTTGCCCCTCCCAGGTCTTTTGTCATCTTCTCAGCATAATAGAGAAGGGATGGTCTTCCCGCATAATTATTTAACAGCGCTGTCAATTCCGCATTAAACTGCGGATCTTTCTTATAATATTCGTATGCCTCCTCCAGTTCATTTACAGCATTCATTAATGTTTCAGGAACATACTGACCACCATGTATCCCAAATCTTCCTTTGCTCATTTTACTCTCCTCTCTGTTTCTTTACAATCTGAATTACTTTTTTTATCTTTTCTCTGTCTTTAACTCCGTTGGTCTCCACACTGCTGCTTAAATCAACGGCATAGGGATTGCACTCGGATAATGCCTCCGCTAAATTGTCTGCACCAAGTCCTCCTGCCAGAAAATAGTCTCCTATATCATCAGGAATTAACTTTCTGTCAAAAGCTTTTCCGGTTCCGCCATACACATTTTCACTGACAAATGTATCGAATAAAAGATAGTTCGCATTTATTTTTTTGCATTGCTCTAATGATTTTACATCTTTCACGCGAATCGCTTTTATTATCGCCTTATTTGTCAATTTTCGCAAGTGGTTTATATATGCATTATTTTCATCTCCGTGAAGCTGTATCATATCAATGATATCTTCATTTGCAAGCCGGACAATATGATCTATCTCATCATTTACAAAAACGCCGACAGCTTTAATCTCCGGCTTGAGAAGATTTTTCATTTTTCTCGCCATTGCATCTTCTACTTTTCGCTTTGTGTCTGCAAAAACAAATCCGATATAATCCGGCATATATTCATTCACAAACGCAATATCTTCCGGTCTCTTCAGACCGCAAATCTTAATTTTTGCCATAACCCTTTTCCCTTTTATCGGCGCGACAGTTCTGCCAGAACCTGTGCCTTATTTCCCGAGCGCATTAAAGTCTCTCCAATCAATACACCATTCACATGCGCATTTCTCAAACGTTTAATATCTTCCTTTGACTTGATTCCGCTCTCTGCGACAAATAAAATGTTGTCAGGCACCAGTTTTCTTAACCGCTCACTGTTGGAAACATCCACCGTAAACGTTCTCAAGTCACGATTGTTTACTCCAATCATTCTTGCCCCGGCATTGATTGCCATTGTTATTTCTTCTTTGTCATGAACTTCCACCAAAGCAGACATTCCCAATTCATCACATATGCGGATGTATTTTTTTATTGTTTCCTCATTTAAAAGAGAACAAATGAGAAGAACACAGGATGCTCCATGAATTTTTGCATCATAAATCATATACGCATCAATCACAAAATCTTTTCGAATCAGCGGAATATTGACATTCTCACTGATTTCTTTCAGGTAAATTTTATTTCCCTTAAAATACTCCGGTTCTGTTAAAACTGAAATACAGGAGGCACCTGCTTTTTCGTAATCTTTTGCAATTTCCACATAAGGAAATTCCTCTGCAATAATTCCTTTGGACGGAGACGCCTTTTTTACTTCACATATAAAGCTGATATCTCCTTCCTCTACCGCCCGCTCAAATTCAAAATTTCCTTTTGGAAGAGATAGCGCTGTTTCTTTCACGACCTGCAAAGATATTTGCTTTTTCTCCCGGGCAACTCTTTCATAAGTTGACTGTGCAATTTTATCTAAAATCATAAATCACTCCACCACTTTTTCATTCATATCCTTTCAATCATTTACGCCGCAAAATTATTTGACATGGTCACAAATTCATCCAGTTTCTTTCTCGCTTCTCCGCTGTCAATCGCCTTTCTTGCAATCTCTATGGCCTCTGCATATGTTACATCACTTTTATGAATGTAGATACAGGCACCGGCATTTAGTAAAACCGCATCTCTTTTCGGTCCTTTTGCACCATTCAAAATATCCCTTGTTATCTGTGCGTTTTCTTCTGCATTTCTACCTTCCAAATCTGATTTTTTACACATCTTTATTCCATAGTCTTCCGGGTTGATTTCGTAAGTTTTTGTCTTTCTGTCATATATTTCACAAACTTTTGTTTTGGCACTTGGAGTGATTTCATCCATCACATCCTCACCAAACACTACCATCCCCTTTTTTACTCCCAGATTTATTAGAACCTGCGCAATCGGTTCCACCAACGCCTCATCATATACGCCGATGATATCCATGGTAGCTCCTGCCGGATTTGTAAGCGGACCCAAAATATTAAATATCGTTCTGACCCCCAGTTCTGCTCTCACAGGACCGACATATTTCATGGAAGTGTGATATTTTTGTGCAAAAAGAAAACACATTCCCACTTTGTCTAACAATTCTTTACTTTGCTCCGGTTCAATGGTAATATTTGCACCCAACGCTTCCAGAACATCTGCTGCTCCTGATTTGCTGGAAACACCCCGGTTCCCATGTTTTGCAATTCTGCAGCCGGCCGCGGCTGCCACAAACGCAGAAGTTGTAGATATATTAAATGTATTTGCCTTATCTCCACCTGTACCTACAATTTCAAGAACTTCCATATTATGCTCCAGCTTTTTTCCATTGTTTCTCATTCCCATTGCCGAGGCAGATATTTCTTCAATCGTCTCTCCTTTCATTCTGAGTGCTGTGAGATAGGAACCAATTAATGTCGGCGATGTCTCACCGCTCATGATTTCGTCCATTACCGTTAAAACCTCATTGTATGTTAAATCCTTATTTTCAATTAATTTTTCGATTGCTTTCTTAATCATATTCTTCGTCTCCAACCTTTCTTTTTATTTCTTATAAATTCAAAAAATTTTCTATAATCTTTTCTCCTTGGGGCGTGAGCACTGACTCCGGATGAAACTGTAATCCATAAACATTATATTGCTTGTGTTTTACTGCCATCACCTCATTATCTCTCGCATCTATTGCGATAATTTCCAATTCCTCCGGAATGGTATCTGCGTCAACGGAAAGAGAATGATATCTTGCCCCCGGAAACTGTTTTTCCATACCATCAAATATGGCACTATTTTTTAATATCGTCATATTGCTTTGCTTTCCGTGCATCAATTCTTTTGCATAAGTAACCTTTGCCCCCAATGCTTCACATATGCTTTGATGTCCAAGACAAACTCCCAATATCGGAAATTTTTCTTTTAATTTTTTTACCACTGTCATACAGATTCCTGCATTCTCCGGTTTTCCCGGTCCCGGCGATAAAATAATGCTGCTTGGATTTAATTCTTTGATTTCTTCTATCGTTATTTCATCATTTCTTACTACTTTTACCGCTCCATTTGTCAGTTTCCCTACAAGCTGAACCAGATTATAAGAGAAGCTGTCATAATTATCGATTAAAAGAACCATTATTGATTCACCTCACTTCCCCGCTTTATTGCATCCATTACTGCTCCCGCTTTATGGGAACATTCCATATATTCATTTTCAGGAATACTATCTGCTACGATTCCTGCCCCCGCCTGGACATATACTTTGTTATCCTTTTTAACGGCTGTCCTTATGGCAATACACACATCCAGATTTCCTGACCGATCCACATAACCAATGGCTCCCCCATATACACCTCTCGGCTCTTTTTCCAATTCATCGATAATCTCACAAGCCTTAAACTTCGGAGCACCGGATAAGGTCCCTGCCGGAAGCAGTGCTGATATGATATCACATCCGTCTTTATTCTTTCTTATCTGCCCGCAGACCGTTGATGCAATATGCATTACTTTTGAAAATCGATGAATTTTCATATATTCTTCTACATATACACTTCCGTACTCTGCAATTTTCCCGATATCGTTTCTTGCCAAATCCACCAGCATATTATGTTCCGCCAGTTCTTTTTCATCTTTCAGCAATTCTTCTTCCAACGCCTTGTCTTCTTCGTCATTCGCTCCTCTCGGTCTGGTGCCTGCCACCGGAAAAGTTGTCAGTTTTCCATCTACAAGTTTCACCATGGTTTCCGGAGAAGCTCCTGCTATCTGCAGATTTTCCGATTGAATGAAATACATATACGGAGAAGGATTCGTCGTCCGCAACACTCTGTAAGCATTCATCAGACTGTTATGATAATCTGCCACAAATCTTCTGGAAATCACTCCCTGAAAAATATCTCCCTCTTTAATATATTGTTTTGTTTTTTCAACCATTTCGCAATATTCTTTTTTTGATACATTGCACTCAAATTCCACATTGCTTTCTGCCTGTATTTCCGGCAAAAGACTGGTATCCTGAATCAGAGCAATCATTTTTTCTATCTCCAAAAGAGCTGAATTATATCCCTGCAGTCCGTCTTTTGATTTCATATTTGCTATAACCATAATCTTCTGCCTTAAATGATCATAGGCTATCACTTTGTCAAACAGCATCAGATGATAATCATCAAATTCACTGCTCTGAATATTCAGCTTCGGCTCTGCATAACCAATCATTTCATATCCGAAATACCCCACAAACCCACCTGTAAATGTAGGCATTCCCTCAATTTTGGGAGATTTATATTTTCTGAGCAGTTGTCTTAAAGCCTCCATGGGGTCCATCTCTATGGTATGCTCTATCTCTCCGCTTTTCTGTGTCACCAATCCATCTCTACATGTGATATGAAGTACCGGCTCATATCCCAAAAAGGAATATCTCGCCCATTTTTCTCCGCCTTCCACACTTTCTAAAAGAAAGAAATTTTTATTAAAGGCCTCCATCTTTCTTAACAGCGATATTGGTGTGATGACATCTGCATAAATTTCTTTGCAGATAGGAATCATACTGTAATCTGATATTAAGTTTTCGATTTCTTCAAATTTCTGCGTCTTCATTCTTCCCTCCTAAACGCTCATTATGCTGCAAACTATGGTTTCATCGATATGCTTTATTATCTGCCAGATGAGTTATAGAGAAGTATCAGACAATATTTTCCGGCAAGCTGCCAATAATATCTTTTATTCTTGAATGCTGTTCCAAACAGTAATAAAAAAAAGCTTTCATCCCTCTACTTATCGTAAAGGGACAAAAGCTATCATAAACTTCTGCGGTGCCACCCAAATTAATGTATAACACATTCACTCATCGCATACCATCATATGCTACCTTCTTTAACGGTAAGGATCCGTCAGCGTCTACTTTCATAATACATGATTTCAAGCTGCCCTCTCAGGTCCATTCATTACTGATAGTTTATTGTCTCACACCACCCGACAACTCTCTGAAAAACATCTCTGGTAATTACTTACTCCCGATCAACGGTTTGTTTTTATTTCTGACATTTTAACCTATGAATAAGTTGTTGTCAACCTCCTTTTTTTAAGACGGTGTTAAGGTGTCAATGATTGGTTACACTTCACCTTCAAGATAATGTCAAGGGTAAGGTGGAGATTTTCGTTAGAAAATACTACCTGACCTTGACATTACCATACATGTTATATTTGTAATAGGTGGA
>CALWNA010000230.1 GCA_944382505.1 uncultured Lachnospiraceae bacterium | reverse complement strand
TGTAAAAATCCATGTTTTCATGTCCATAATAACATAAAAACACCGAAGATAAAACTTCTTTTTATCAAAGATTTTATCTTCGGTGGAATTTAGTCTTACAATATGGAAGTTACCCTTTCAATTCACCTTTCCGTAGAAGCAGACAATTTCACCTATGACGGAACGGAGCACGGACCAAAACTTACTGTGACCGATTCCCAGACAAATCGTCTCTTGAAAGAAGGAAAAGATTACTTGGCGGAGATACAGAAAGGAAGCGATACAATCAATCCGGGCACAGTGCAGGTAAAACTCACCGGAATGGGAAATTATACCGGTGAAACCACTGTATCTTATGAGATTGCGGAAGCTCAGACAAATTCGGACACACAGATAGTTGCAGAAAATTCTTCCAATGCGAAAAAGCCATTTACAATTGTACAGCGAAATGTAAAATGCTTGCATTTAAAATGGAAGACCGATGAAAAATATACCGGCTACGAGGTGTATATGGCAACATCAAAGGATTGGACGTACAAGCGTGTGGCGAGTACATCAAAAGGAAAAGCCAATATTGAGAAACTGAAAAAGGCGAAAACTTATTACTTTAAGTTGCGCGCATGGACAGAAAATAACGGTCAGAAATCATTTTCGGAATTTTCAGAGCCGATGGCAATCAGTACACGTCCGTCAAAGATGAAACTGACAAGTGCAAAATCAGCGAAAAAGAAAACGGTTACTGTAAAGTGGAAACGGCAGACCAGGGTATCCGGATATCAACTGTTACTGCGGGTTGGAAAGAAAGGACACAGTACCATCAAATATATCACACAGACCAATGCAAAAAAATACAAGTATACATTTAAGGGTCTGAAGTCCGGCGCGAAAGCAAAAGTTCGGGTTCGCTCTTACAGAATTGTGGAGGGTAAACGTGTTTACAGCCGGAAAAGTAAGGTATACAGCGTGAAAGTAAAATAAAATAACTAAGACGAAATCAGATATGCTCCCTTCCGGGTGACAGGCTTTAAATATTTTGCTTGTCAGCCTGAAAGGGAGCAATTTATATGGCGATACAAACAGATTGTTTGATGTCTGTTTTTACGATATAATGGAATCATTACAGAAGAGTATGGTAGTAATGCGATGAAATACAAAAATATAATACACGGAATATTTGAGAACAGACCGAACAGATTTATTGCAAACATTTGGGTAGATGGAATCCTGGAAGCCGTTCACGTGAAAAATACAGGACGGTGCAGGGAGCTTTTAATCCCGGGATGTGATGTGATTTTGGAAATCAGTGAAAACCTCAAAAGAAAAACAAAATATGATTTGATAAGTGTGTACAAAGAAGGTCTGGGACTTGTCAATATAGACAGTCAGGCACCGAATAAAGTGGCATATGAATGGTTAAAGAAACAAAACTATTCTTTGATAAAACCGGAATATACTTATGGCAGTTCCCGATTTGATTTTTATATGGAAAAAGGCGATAAAAAATATTTTATGGAAGTAAAAGGCTGTACTTTAGAGATTGACGGCATTGGATATTTTCCCGATGCGCCCACAGAGCGCGGAGTTAAACACTTAAGAGAACTTGCAAAAGCAGCGGGAGAAGGCTACGTCTGTTTTGTTGCATTTGTGATTCAAATGGAAGGTGTAGATGAGGTGAGAGCCAATGTGCAGACCCATAAAGAGTTTGGGGAGGCGTTGGAGGAAGCAAAAAATGCCGGGGTACAGGTTATGTTTATGGGATGCAAAGTCGGCGAGAATAGTTTGGAAATAGAAAGGGTAAATTATGACGAAAAATAATAATGATTATTTAGGACGGGACTCAATACTGAAATTACTGTTTCAATTATCGGTACCGGCTATATTGGCTCAGATTATTAATCTGTTATATAATTTGGTAGACAGAGTGTATATAGGACACATGCCGAAAGAAGGCGCGTTGGCGCTGACCGGAGTGGGAGTCTGTATGCCTGTTATTATGATTGTCTCGGCTTTTGCAGCGCTTATCAGTAACGGCGGCGCTCCGAGAGCGTCAATGGCTATGGGAAAAGGAAAAAATGATGAGGCAGAAAAAATATTGGGGAACTGTTTTACTACCCAGATAATCATCTCCGTAATACTGACAATTGTTTTATTGATATTTAACAGACCGATATTGATGACATTTGGCGCCAGTGCGAATACTATAAAATATGCATCGGACTATATGGTTATTTATGTTTTAGGAACAATATTTGTACAATTAACCTTGGGAATGAATGCTTTTATCACAGCGCAGGGATTTGCAAAGACCGGTATGTTAAGCGTGCTTATTGGTGCAATATGTAATATTATACTGGACCCTATATTTATTTACGGATTCCATATGGGAGTAAAGGGGGCTGCAACTGCGACCATTATTTCCCAGGCGGTATCCGCTATATGGGTTTTAAAGTTTCTTACCGGAAAGAATACGATATTAAAAATAAAAAGAAAATATTTAAAGCCGGAAGCAAAAGTAGTGTTGCCGGGGCTTGCTTTGGGATTGGCGCCTTTTATTATGCAGGCCAGCGAGAGTGTTATCAATGTATGTTTTAATGCATCATTATTAAAGCACGGCGGCGATCTGGCCGTTGGGGCAATGACGATACTCTCCAGTATCATGCAGTTTATAATGCTTCCTTTGCAGGGATTAGGGCAGGGCTCGCAACCTTTAATCAGTTACAATTATGGGGCAAAAAATGTCACTAGAGTAAAGAAATCTTTTCAACTTTTATTAATGGTAAGTCTCATTTACTCTATGGCGGCCTGGGGATGCGTTATGATATTCCCGCAGGGATTTGTGAGAATCTTTACGACAGATGCAGAATTAATGCAATTTGCCAAAACGGCTTTGAGAATATATATTGCCTCCATGGGAATTATGGGGGCGCAGATGGCTTGCCAGATGACATTTTTGTCCATAGGAAACGCAAAAGCATCCATATCCGTTGCCGTAATGCGAAAATTTGTATTGCTTATACCGCTCATCTATATTTTGCCCCATTTTGTGAAAAATAAGGCGATGGGCGTGTATATGGCTGAGCCGATTGCAGATTTATGTTCCGTAATATTTACATTAATATTGTTTGGATTTCAATTTAAGAAAGCGATGAAAAATATTGATATATAATAAAAGGGGAAATTTATGATTACATTATTGGCAAAGATTTTTATTCAGGACAAAAATACGGAAAATCCGAAAACAAGAAAGGCGTATGGCACTTTATGCAGTGTTGTCGGTATTTTTCTGAATGTATTACTGTTTGCCGGAAAATATTTTGCCGGATTTATCAGTGGCTCCATTGCGATTATGGCGGATGCATTTAATAACTTATCGGATGCGGGGGCGTCTTTTATAACCCTTGTGGGTTTTTGGTTTGCGGGAAAGAAACCTGACACAGAGCATCCTTTTGGACACGGAAGATTTGAATATCTGTCAGGATTGGCGGTTGCAATGATGATTCTTTTAATGGGATTTGAACTGGCTAAGAATTCGGTTCAGAAAATTATTCATCCGGCAGAAATTGATTCCGGAATGATAACGATATTGATTCTGATCGTTTCCATATGCATTAAAATTTATATGGTGTTGTATAACAAAAGCATCGGCAGGAAAATAGATTCTTCTGCGATGAAGGCCACAGCCTCCGACAGCCTGAGCGATTCACTTGCAACGGCAGCGGTACTTGTTTCCGTGCTTGTAAGCAAATTTACAGGCGTCAATATCGACGGAATATGCGGTGTGATTGTGTCCGTGTTCATTCTATATTCAGGATACAGTGTGGCAAAGGAAACCATTTCGCCATTATTGGGACAGCCGCCGGAGAAGGAGTTTGTTGAAAAGATATATGATATTGTAATGGCGCATGAAGATATCAGGGGGATTCATGATTTGGTGGTACATGATTATGGCCCGGGCAGGGTTATGATTTCGTTACATACGGAAGTTCCGGGAGATGACGATATATTTAAGATTCATGATTTGATTGACCGAATTGAAAATGAACTAAATGAAAAGCTGGGGTGTGAAGCGGTAATACACATGGATCCGATTGAGACGGACAATGAAGCTGTTAACAATATGAAAAAAGTCGTTTCGGGCATTGTGAAACAGATACACAGTGAACTGTCCATACATGATTTTAGAATGGTTGTGGGAGATACACATACAAATCTTATTTTTGACGTGGTGATTCCATATTCTATAAAAGAAAATGATGAAGTAATAAAAGAAAAGATTCAGAGAAAGATTACTGAATATAATGATACATATTTTGCGGTTATGCATATTGACAGAGATTATGTGAGATAAAAAATTTGAAAGTTAACGTAGATATTTTTTGAAAGAAATGTCCATATCCTCATCGCACAGGCAGAGCATTTTGAGAATTTTCAGATGGAGTTAAAAAATCATACTTCTTAAAAAAAATGCACCTTGTACTATAGTATAAAATGTACTAAAATCAAGTTAAAATGTGGGGGAAAATGGTGAAAACATACAAAAAGCAGCAGTTTAGCAAAAGAAGAGAGGAGTGAAAAGATGAAACTTATTAAAAAACTTACCGCTGCGGGGCTGGCTTTTGTGCTTACTGTCACACCGGTTTTTAGTTATGGTTTTCGCGGAGACATTGAAGTAAAAGCAGAACAGATCGGTTCTTTGTCCGATAAGGTAACAGGGACATGGTCTTATTGGGACGGCAGTCAGGATGTTGTTCAGACAAATGCAATGCTTTTGGATAATTTACCTACGAGAGCAAATCAGGGGATTACGAGATGGACGACCGAAAACTATGATAACAGCACAGGTGCTATTGATATAGGCGAATGGGGAACGTCATTTATGTGGAGTTATACAAGTGACCAGTGGGGCAACTCAGCATATGCAATTCCGATGTCATATAAGGCAACAGCGCAGGGGCTGTATGTGACAAAACCGTCAACTACCAATGACTTGGAAACAGCATTTGCTATGGAACAGCCGGAAGATGGTACAATGACAGATTTTGTTGTGGGACCTGCCTTTACAGCGGCAAGTAAAAAAGTCGATAAAGTAACAGACTGGTCATATGATTTGGTTTTTGAAAGCAGTGCGGATGCAAACGTTTACGTAAAAGCGACACTGGCACAGGGCAGTCCGTTTAGTTACTATGAAGCAGTGGGCACTCAGACAATGAAGATTCAGAGGATGAGAACAAGTTTGCCTTGCTATATCTCCTACTACAACGGAACAAGCATAGCAGATTCCACGATGCTTATTTTAAGGGTTTACGATAATCACGATGATGCCAGAGGATACAGCAATTATGATTATTATGCAGTATATGTTCCGGAGGGAACTACCTGGACTCAGTCAGGGAATAGTGACGTCAATGCAATCGGAACGCTGACAGCAAACTTCCCAAGTGCAGACAAGTCCTATATGTCTTTTGCCTGGTTATGTGAAGCAAAAGGAACAAATGCACCTACAGTTGCTATTCCGGAGATAGATACTACAGCGGAAAGCATTGGAACAGAATATCAGAAGTATGCCTACAATTTTATTACGGATACAAAAGCATCCTATAGTTATGATTACAGCACATCAACGGTAACAACGACATATTCCTATACAGTTGATAAAAAAGCTGAGAGCACGGCAGACGGCACGATTATGGGTATTCTGCCACATCAGTATAAGAATATGACCGGATACACATATCTTGATAATACTGCAAGGACTATCAGGGGAACAATGAAATTTCTTGCAGGAAGTTCCTATATTACAACATTGAAGTATACAGGGATACTTCCTACAATGATGGATATTGATGAAATGGATTATCCTACACTGCAGGGGTATGTGGATGATTTTATGGAGGAATTCGGACCGACAGATACAGCGGTTACGAAAGAAGATTATTCGGTCAATACATATGATACCGGTAAGAAACTGAACAGAGCGGTTCAGGCAATGGCGGCAGCAGAGGCATGTGGAGATACAGAGTCGGCAACTGCGCTTTTAAATGGAATTAAGGCGGAGCTTTCCGATTGGTTTACCTGGACCGGTGATGAAGATGAAAAATATTTCTACTATGATGAAGGTACCGGAAGTTTATTTGGTTTTCCGCAATCATATTACTCGGTAGACGGCATGCAGGATCATCATTTCCATTATGGATATTTCATTAATGCGGCTGCACAGGTGGTATTGAGAGATCCTTCTTTTGCAGATCAATATGGAAATATCATTGATGAATTGATTGCCGACATTGCAACGACAGAGGAAAATCATCCGGATTCCAGATATCCGAAGCTTCGCTATTTCTCACAGTATGAGGGACATTCATGGGCTTCCGGACATGCCAACTTTGGAGATGGAAATAACCAGGAGTCAAGCTCAGAAGCACTGAATTCATGGGCAGGCCTTATCCTGTACGGCGAGGCCACCGGCAATCAGGAGTTGACAGAATTAGGTATTTGTTTATACACCACAGAGTATTCGGCAGTAAGGAATTACTGGTTCGATGTCGATGGTGATGTTCTCGACGAAGCCTTCACTGCAAAATATCCTTATTGCTCAATGGTTTGGGGAGGAAAATACGGATATGAAACATGGTGGACAGCAGAGCCGTTGCAGGTTCAGGGGATCAATATTCTTCCAATGACATCCGCATCCTTCTGTTATGCATCGGATCAGGATTTCATTTTAAAGAACTTTGAAACAGCGCAAAGCAGGGAAGCCGCATATACCGGTGAGGACAAGGATGTCAATCGTTGGAATGAAATCTGGAGCTGTTATCTGGCGCTTGCAGATCCGGAAAAAGCCATAGAATATTTTAATGATGAATGTGATGCGGAAGCAGGAGATTCCAAAGCCCATGCTTACCATTATATCATGGCGCTTGAAAAGGCGGGTACGCCGGACTTATCGGTGACAAGTGATTCCGCGTTAAGTTGTGCATTTAAGAATGCCGATGATGAAATGACATATGTTGTTTATAACGCAGGAACAGAAGCCAAGACGGTAACATTCTCAGACGGAGTGACGGTTGAGGCAGTACCGGGACAGATGACAACAGTAAGCGATGGAGAAGTGGCAGGTAAGGCTGCGTATACGGTTGAGCATTATATTCAGCAGACAGATGGCACATACTTACTGAATCAGGTTGAGACAAAATCGGCAAAGATTGGAAATGATGTGACAGCAAGTGCAAAGGCATATGATGGATTTGTATTAAATGAAAATGCAGAAGGCTCTAAGATTAGCGGTACAGTAACAGAAGATGGCAGTCTGGTTTTGAGACTTTATTATGACAGAGTTCCGATAGAAGAAGATAAACCGGGACAGGATCCTTCTCTTTACACGCCACTTGGCGAATATGATGGAGCTGAGATTTCATATTATCTGATTCGAGATGATTTGGGCGCTTCAATTAAACTTCTGGACGCAAATCTTACATTTTATATTGAATACAGCGGAGATTACAACAGTTCGAATACAACAGGTTATATGAACAATGTTGAGACTCCGGAGAATGTCTATGGGGGAGTTTATAAGTTCCAGACAACGAGTTTACAGAAAGACAGCTATACAACCCTTAAGATTAAGAGCGGTTCAAAGTTGCTTACAATGATTATCAAGTATGGCAATCCAACGGGAGCTCCGGTAATTGATGATGACGAAATAGAAATTCCGACACAGGATGAAAATACTCCGACAGAAGCAGCTTCCGTTATACTTGGAACAACTGCGGACAACACAGTGATTGTTACAATCGTAGATACAGTAGAGCAACAGACAAAGGGACAGAAGTATAACATTTATGTAAATTCTCAAAAAGTCATGGAAGGTGTTGATGCGGGAACATATATCATCGATAATGTATCAGCGGGACAATGTACAGTGAAAGTAACCGGTGTACTTTCAAATATTGAAACCTCTGGTGTAACAAAGACGATAAAAGTGTCAGGTGAGGTATATGAAGTTCCTACAACGTCACAGGAACCGGATACAACATCATCACAGGAGCCGGATACAACATCGCCACAGGAACCGGATACGACATTGCCGCAGGAAACTTCCGATACAGAGAACACAACGACTGTTGCCGGCATAACAGGCGAAACAACTACTGCTCCTGTTGCGTCAGAAACAACAACGGTAGCATCGGTAGCTACGGATACAAAGAAAGTGACAGTTGCAAAAGCAAAGGTTAAATCAGCTTCAAAGAAAAAATCAGCGCGAAAAGCTAAGATTTCTCTGAAGAGGATTAAAGGTGCAACAAAGTATCGGATACAGATTTCCAAGACGAAGAAGTTTAAAAAGAAAAACATTTTAGTTAAGAAGACGGTAAAGAAGGTCAAATTTAACATAAAATCCAAGAAAATAAAGAACAGAAAGAAACTGTATGTAAGAGCCAGAGCAATCAAGATTGTAGATGGACAGAGATATTTCGGAAAATGGTCCAAGGCCAAAAAAATTAAAATTAAGTAAGGAAGGTGGAAAAGAAGATAAAGAAGGAGAAGCATATCAAAAAGTAAACGACATTAATTTGTTTATTAAATTTGATAAGAACTGATACTTTAAGGACATTTTCAAAATATAATTTTGAAAGTGTCCTTTTTGATACTTTGTTTGGTAAGGAAATCAAATGACTATTTAAATTATTTAGTTATATAATTAAAAAACTCCTCACATCTGACATTTATCTACATAATAATATAGTAAAGTTTAACAAAAAGGAGGAAGCAAAATGTCAGACTGTGTAATGTGCAGTGATATCGTAAACGCAGCAAGTACGGAACCGGAAACAGAAACCTGCCCGGCTACGGGGTATCAGAAAGTAGGTGTCTGTGTCCCGGTGACAATCACTCCGTTTGCCGAGACCGGAAAGACCAGAACAAAATGTTGTGGAGATCCGGTAGTTGTGTCAGGAGATATGCCGTGTGCCGGCAAGAAAAATGGAGTATGCACCTTTACGATCAGCCAAACCATTTGCGTGGAAGTACCTGTAAAATTCGGAGCGGAAGCTACGGTGGGAGATACTTATGTAGATTGTCTTGGCGCATCGGCAGAGGATATATGCAGAAACTGCAAGGATGAGGAGAGTGAAGAGTAATGGAACAAAATGCGAATCTTGACTATTTGCTTTCAAGGCAAATAGAAGAAAATGAAAAGTCGGCGGTTCCGATTTCGGAGGAACCGGATCAGAAGAAAGTTTGTGTTCCTGACGGATGTACAAAAGTGGCTCAGCAGTATGCAGATATCATCACTTCCGTTTCAATGAAATCGAAATCCATTGTAGGAAAAATAGAGACAGAATGTTGTGGAGATCCAGTGGTGTACTGTGAAAAATCCAAATGTGATAATGTCTGCAATATTACGATTAAGCAGAAGGTATGCGTTAAGATACCTATTAGCTACAAAATAAACGTATGTATTGAAGAAGACGGAAGAATAGACTGTGATTGTGACTAAAGCTCAAATATCATGGACTGAGTTATTTCAAAAAACAATGATTTGATTCGTATTTTATAGGGGATTCGGGTCTGTGTAATACAGATCCGGGTCTTTTTGTGTGGCGACGAGGAAAATGGACATTATGCTTGCATAGATGGACATTTGACGACCGCTTACAATGCCGGAACGATGCATGATTCTCAATCTGTTCCGGAAATGTCTTTGAATTTGTCATAAATTATCTTCCATAATTTTAGTGAAATTCATTTTCTTTCGAATCGTACAATGGTTTTCAGCAGAACAGGAAGGAAAGACAGTTATTCTTCGTAGTCCAAAATACACCGCTCACAGGCATTCACGATGGTAGTTTTCTCAAACTGGTCAAATCGTCTGAATTTATGACCGTATGCTTTGTGAATATGACCGTGTAAAAAATATTTCGGGTGGTGCTTTATCATAATATCACGAAAAACGTGGAATCCCTGGTGAGGAAGGTCTCTTCCGTCATTAATCTGGTATGCCGGTGAGTGGGCAACTAAAATGTCAATTCCACCTTTTAAAAATATTTTAAACTTTAGCCTGTTATATCTGCTGCGCATCTGACGTTCCGTATATTGAAAATCTCCGGAGTGATATCTCATAGACCCTCCAAGACCCAGAATGCGTATACCCTTATACACATAGAGTTGGTCATCAATGCATATGCAGCCCTCCGGAGGATTGGTTTTATATCCGGTGTCATGATTTCCATGCACATACAGAACCGGAGCAGAGGAGAACGTAACCAAAAATGACAGATAATTTGCGTCCAGATCACCACACGATATAATTAAATCAATATCTGCAAGTTTGTCTTTACTATAATAATCCCAGTAGTATGGGGATTCTTCGTCGGCAATTACTAATATTTTCATATCGAAATGTCCTTTTTAGAATAAATTTATCAAATTGTAGTCAAAATGTATCACTGTTTCTAACCACCTTCGGGAATGCACAGGATTTTTCCTATAGAATCATTCCTAGTTATCATTTTGAGGTTTTATTCCCTGCTGTATGGTAACCGGCTTTGCATTATCAGATAATTCGCTGATATCCGGAATTCTGCCTATGATATTATCGGAAAGCCAATCCATTGTAATAATATCATTTGGAGAAAGTGTCTGATCCTCACTGTTCTGTATTACTCCATTCTGGGAATGAATGATTCCGGTGAAAGGATTAAAGGAACCGGAGCGAATGGTGTTGCTGAGTAAATGAATCAGTCGTTTTATACCCTCCGGAAGCCATTGGGAAGAAATAATATCAATGACATTTTCTGACATTCCCCACCAGTAGTTAATTGCTTTGATATTTTTGGCTTCTTCGGATTTCCATGTCCCGTCCATAATATTGCTGATTAACTGACTGTAAAAATGTCCCCAATGATATAGAGGAACAGCAAGGTTCCAGATATTGTCGCTGTATACTTTATACAGTCCGTATTTTTTGAATTCCAATTCCGGGGTGGACAAATCCTTGTCTGAAACGCAATCGGGCTGAATTTCCCCCATAAGCTCATTTGAATTAAAATTTTTTTGAGAACTCCACTCCAAATATACTTTTGCTCTTGGATTAACGGTTTTGACTCCGAGGGCGAAAGAGTTTATGTTGGCTATGGTACCATAAATAGGATAATCAGCAATATACATAATTTTATTATTTTCCGTCATGGCGCCGGCGATGGCACCCATGACAAATTTGGCTTCATGCATTCGGGCATAATATGTCCGCACATAGCTGTGAGGTGCGTGAAGGGAGCAGTTTAAAATATTAATTTTCGGGTTAGCAATTGCTGCTTTAACACTTGCCTGCAGAAATGCCGGGGAAGTGGTAAAAATAATGTTACATCCCTCGTCAATTGCAGAATTCAGACTGTCATCAATATTATCCGGATGAATGTTGTCATACCGGACGGTCTCCACTTCGTCGGGAAATGTATGATCTAAATGAAGTCTTCCAAGTTCATGGGCATATACCCATGAAGAGAGTTCCGGATTTTTCTCATAGATAAAAGCAACTTTCAGCTTCGGAGAAGAGGTTGGCAACAGTTTGCTGAGACTGAAAGTCTTTTTGGGTGTAGTTGTCATGCGAAGATCTACTTCTTTCTTGTCCAGAAGTTCAAATTCTTCCCAGCCGGAGACAATCCAGTCTCGGATTTCGTTGCTTGTTTTATCCAATAAATCACGATATCCGTGGATTTTAATAAATAATAAAAATGCATCGCCTTCTGTGATATGTTCAAATTTAGAACCGCCTTTACTGTTATATTCCATTTGAAATCTGGAAAACAGTGAATTAAAGTCAGTTCTGTCGGAATCGTCCCATTTCTCGTCGGGAGCTTTGCCAATCAGACGCTGAAGTTCTGTAAAACTTCCGGGTTGGGTAAAATAAATGTAATTAATCTGGGATAATTCATAAAAATCCATAAATTCATAGTAAATTTTACTTTCCTTGGTATCATTTTTTGGGGGAATCAGTCTTGTAACTTCGGCGGCAATGGAAACCGCACCGAAATATTTTAAAACGCTGACACGTTTATTTCCCTCCAGTACATAAAATTTATTCATATATTCGTATGCTTTTATTGGATCGCGAATGCCTTCGTTTTCCTGGCTGATACTTAAGTTAATCCATTTTTGCGCAAATTCAGTATCTGCATCCAAAAGAGGCATAAAATTAGAAGAAAAGGAACTGCTTCTTCCATAAGTTTTGGTGCCGACGACCTGGTTTAAAGGAATATCCACAAGTCCTAAGGATACTTCTTTTACTGTTTTTTCTGTCTGAAGAATATTGTCTAAGACTTCAAGTGTAGGAAGTTCTCCACGCATCAGTCGGTTCTGGTAGTCTTTCTTTCCAAGCTTTGCTGCTTTTACATAATCTGAGTATGCCATAATTAATACTTCCTCCTTTTTTAATTCTTATATATGCACCACATAGAAATGCTGATAATATTTTTTGTCTTGTTTACAACATAATAGCATTATCTGTTTGGAAATAAAAGAATAAAATGGCACATAATTGTGAAAAGATTGTAAAATTAAATAAAATCAGAAATCAGAATATAGAAAGATTTTTTTTGCTGATAATATTTAAAAATACGTTGGATTGCATAAAATATGAAAGAAGGAGCAGTGACGGTAATAAGCCCTTATAGGGCAAAACAAACCACCGGCTAAAACCGGTGGCTGTGATTAAAAATTCGAAATATTTAATATACGAATCAGTCATCAAACATATAGGAAAATTTTGCATCCAGATAGTCTTCCACTATCTCAAGATAATTTTCTACCCGCTCAACCTTTAACTCAATGGTGTTATATTTGGCATAGCTGATTTTTCCCATTTCATACTTTCTTTCCCAGTTGTTATCCAGTCTGTCTAACTTGTTTTCAATAGATTTAATTCTTGTTACAAATTTATAATACTGGTTTCTTTGACCTGCATATGTACTTGCAAGTTTGAGATTCTTAATGTTCTTTCTGATTTTCTTTGCATTTTTTCTATATTTTTTGATTTTTTTCGTAGCAGCAGATGTAGAAACTTTTTTCGCTTTCTTAACTGTAACTTTATAGGTTGCTTTTACATTGGTGCCGTTGATTCTTACAGTAATGGTTGCTGTTCCCGCCTTTGCACCTTTAATTTTTGTATCTTCGTCATGTGTGACTAAAACTTTGGCTATGGATGAATTGCTGCTGCTCCAGGTGTATTCGCTGTCTCTCAAATCTAAGTAGCCTGGAGAGATGCGGGAATCAAGTTCGATTGTATTTCCCACATGAACGGTTTTGCTTCCGGTAATATATACATTTTGTACACCGTTAACCGCCATGGTAGGAACTGTCATCCCCAGTACCAAAATAATTGCTAACAAAAGTGATAATAAATTCTTTCTTTTCATTTTTAATACCTCTCTTTCTATCTTCTTTCTTCACTCCACTCAAGAAACGTTCCTGTATTCGCATCTATTTCAAATTCATATTCTTTTTGTTCGTAAAGAATTTCTCCTTCATAGATGTAATGTCCATCATCATAATCTAACTCAATCCAGATGTTATTGTCGGCAGCTCCGGAAACTCGGTCAAGAGCCATTTGTTTTGCATCTTCCAGGCTGACTGCTACCTGAGTCTGTGAATTGTTCTGATTTTTTGTTTGTGTTTGTGAATTGTTCTGTGTTTGCAAATTGGTCTGCGCACCATTCTGATTTTGCGTTTTTGTTGGTTGGTTATTCTGATTTTGTTGTGTTGCAGATGGCTGTGTGGTTCCGTTTTCTCTGTCTACCTTTTGAATCGTTCCGTCCGAAGCAAGGATTTCATAATCATAGACTGTGCCGGATAGCGTGTCTGTAAATTTAATTTCATAGACGGTTTTCCCGTCATCATTATCTTTTGAGACATGCAGTTGTGATATGTCGGATTCTGCAACATCAGCATCTTCAAAAGCAATTTGCTGTGCTTGGTCTTTCCCGATATCCTGGTTGTTGTCGGATTGGCATCCGCCCAGTAATCCGACAGCGGTTATAAAAAGAATCATTACAACATATTTTTTAATCATAATCTTTTTCTCCTTTCCATTGTTAAGAATTCGTTTTGTTATATATAGTATGGACAAAAAAGATTAAAAGAAGATTAAAAAATAAAAGTTTTTTAAAAAATTTAGTTTTCATATTCTAATGGAAGACCAAAGGTAAATTTGCTTCCTTCTCCCGAATTACTTTCAGCTTTTATCCAACCCCCGTGTGCATCAACAATCCACTTTACCATGGAAAGTCCAAGTCCGGAATGCTTTCCATTACGGGATGGGGAAACCTGATAAAATCGTTCCCATATGTGAGGGAGATTTTCTGCTGAAATACCAATTCCGTTATCCTGAATAACACCGATAACTTCTTTTTGTGTCTTGGATAAATAAATTTCTACAATTCCATTTTCTTTACTGTATGTGACAGCATTTGTCAAAAGATTAGAAATCATGCGGATATAAAATGTTTCATCAACCGGTGCAAAAATATCCGATTCAATATTTTGTATAATTTGTATTGCATTTCCGGATGGGTCTGCCAGCAATTGTTGTTCTTCTGCAACCATTTCTGTCAACTCGCTGACATTTAATCGCTCCCGGTGCAGTGGTTGTCGTCCCTGGTCAGCCCGGGATAACAGAAGTAATTGAGAAATCATTTCTGCCATTCCTTTTGTTTTTTTATAAATTAATGAAATTTGTTCTCGTTGATGTTCTGACAGATTTGTGTCTGCCAGACATGCATCGCATTGTGCCATAATGACGCTGACAGGTGTCCGCAATTCGTGGGAAACATCAGCGGTAAATTGTTTTTCCCGTTGAAAAACTTTTTCTAATTGTTCAAGCATTTCATCAAATGTTTCTGCCAGGTCATATATTTCATCATGATTTTTCTTAGATGTTTTTTTATCATTGTTTTTATTTGTTTCTTTGCGTAGTCCTATGCGCCGTGACATGTCTGCATCAGCGCGTATTTTGCGGACGGTGTCTGTAATCTGGCGGACGGGAAGCAGGGTTCTTCTTGTAAAGCGATATACGAGAAATGCTGTTACAATAACCATAAGTGGAAGCAGTATAATTGCAAAACGCAATGTGATTCGAAAACTTTCCTCTGCGTCGGTTACAGAGGTAACGCCTCTGACATAGAGATCCTCTTCGGGAATGGATAAATCAAATACAAACCAGTCCTTATATTGTTCCCGAACTTTTCTTAACTCCCCATCTGAAAATTCTGGCTGTTGGTCAAATCCGTAGGGAATTTTTCCATACAAAAAATATCCGTTTGTTTTATAAACGGAAAGATATACATTATCTTCCACAGAGTAAAAATCGGAATCTATTTCTAATTTCCCATCCTCTTCTTCAATATCGCCCAGGCTGTTTTCCACATGGTCTCTCAACTTGGCCTGGGTAGAACTGAGTACCTCCCGGTTGCTTAGAGAAAATAAAATTATAAGGGCGACACATGTTACAAGAATCATAAAAAATGTATACACTATGGTCAGTTTGGTTTTTAACGTAAGTTGTCTCATTTGTTGTACCCGGCCTTTCAATCCTTTACTTTCATCACATATCCGGAACCCCGTACCGTATGGATTAATTTTGGTTCAAAATCATCATCAATCTTTTTGCGCAGATATCGAATATATACATCAATAACGTTGGATCCCCCCGTGTAATCATAATTCCATAAATGTTGTTCCAGTTGATCCCGGGATAATACAATTCCTTCATTTTGTACCATATATCTTAATAGGGAAAATTCTTTTCCGGATAATTGAATTTCTTTTCCGGAACGCAGTACCTGATGTGTGTCCAGGTGGACCTCCAAATCACCGACAGTATAACAGCTTTTGGGTACCTCTGTGGGTTTCCTTAAAAGAACGCGAATTCTTGCCAATAATTCTTCAAAAGCAAAGGGTTTTACCAGATAATCATTGGCGCCTGCATCCAATCCGGCCACACGGTCATTTATGCTGTCCTTAGCGGTCAGCAAAAGTACCGGAACATTCTTTTTCTGATTTCTAATAGTTTTCAGTACAGTCATACCGTCCACTTTGGGCATCATAATATCGAGTATTACAGCATCATATTCTGTACTGCATATATAGTCCAACGCTTCCTCACCGTCAAAGCAGGAGTCTACGCTATAATGGTTTTCCTTTAACCTGGCAGATAAAATTCTGTTTAAGTCTTTTTCATCTTCAGCAACTAAAATTCGCATATGAACCTCCGGTTTTCTCATTTTGTTATTATTATAGTTTCATTATAGTTTAATTTTTTTATTTTGCATATTTACTTTTTGAAAATCATAAAATAGAATTTTGTTTGAAAAAAGAAGAAGCTGAAGAATATATATGTTTTGATTTATTTAAGATAATAAGAAAGAATTATTTATGCTTTAATTTTTTGAAACAGCAAAGAAGGTTTAAATTTTATCTAAAATCGCGCAACCGACTGTAAGGATATAATATTCTGAATTCAAATATCCTTTATAGTAAAAATAATTCTATTAAAGAGTGCTGCCAAAGCAGATACAAAGCCGGTTTCTGTGATTTAAAAAAATTCTAATTTCTTTGTTGTTTTTCTGTTACTTCTTTTTGGATTTAAATATAGATTTTATGTTTCGTTTTACCACATCAAAAAAAGTTAAGGACCGAACCATATGATTGGAATCGACATATTTATTTATGGCGCGCAGCACCTTTTTTGGTTCTTTGGAAGCAAAGGTGTAGGTTCCGTTTTTCTTTGTCCGTATAGCATATCGGGGAATATAATGACCTTTAAACATAACAGATGCGATTACATAATCTACTTCTTCCCACGGTATCTGTATAAACTTATTAACGTCTCTTTGATTGTAAAATTCAAATGCTTTATCTCCAATCATAATAGAGCCATATTCATTTAAACCATGAAATGAGGTACCCTTAATTGTCAAATCAACTTTCGTGTTTAATGATTGTGCCATATATTTTCTGTCCTTTCTATTTGTTATGTATTATTATTTGGTTCATTTGTTAAGAGGACCGGGAGGCACGCTCCCAGTCCTCTTTCTACACATATTATTCAATTATATTATAATAATCCGATTACATGTCCGACAATACCAACAACGAATAATGCCAGAATGATAATAATTGGAGATACGTTTTTCTTGAGTAACCACATACAAAGCAATGTCAATAATACCGGAACCAGTCCCGGAATTAATGAATCTAAATTTGCCTGTAATGTAGTAACACTTTCGGGACTTAGAGATAATCCGGAAGCATACTGCTCTAAAGCTGACTTAATCCCTTCGCTGCCGGCAGGAAGATTATCCCAGTCAATATAAGCTCCTTCACTTAACTGAACTCTGGAAACAACCGGAGTAAAATTGATGCTTACCCATCGTTGAACCAAAGAACCAAGTACAAACATACCTAAGATAGAAGCACCCTTCGTAATCTTTTGTAATAAACCGCCGGAAAGATCTTCCGTAATCTTTGTACCGACTTTGTAACCAAATTCTTGTGTATACCACATAAATGCCCAACGGATAACGTTCCATAACACGAAGAAAAGAATTGGCCCTAAAATGTTGCCTGTCATGGCAAGGGAAGCACCGAGTGCTCCTAAAATAGGACGTATGGTAAACCAGAATACCGGATCGCCGACGCCGGCAAGCGGTCCCATCATACCAATCTTAACACCCTGAACCGCCGCATCGTCAACCTCGGCACCATTTGCCCGATCTTCTTCCAATGCCAATGTAACACCGATAACCGGGGATGCCAGATAAGGATGTGTATTAAAAAATTCCAAATGACGCTTTAAAGCTGCGGATTGTTCTTCTTTTGTTGTATATAATTTCCTAATCGCAGGAATCATTGCGAATACGAAACCACCGTTCTGCATACGTTCATAGTTCCATGAACCCTGAAGGAAAGTAGAACGCCAGGCAACGGCTAATCGTTCTCTTTTACTTAATGTAATCTTTTCTGCCATATTTTCTTACCTCCTTTACAATTAATAATCATTTAATATGTCACCTAACGGATCGCCGATGTTGCCATCGCCTCCATTACCGCCGGATTTGCCACCCTCTGACAGTTTCAGATAAATAAGTGCTAAGGCAACTGCGATGACACCTAAGGAGATAAGGGTTAACTCTGAGATGGCTGCCAGACAGAAACCGATTGCAAAGAACGGCCATACTTCAGCGGTTGCCATCATATTAATAACCATTGCATAACCTACGGCAACGACCATACCACCGCCAATTGCCATACCGTCTGTTAACCATGCAGGCATAGCTTCAAGAACACCTTGAACAGTAGTGGCAGGAATAAAACAAAGTGCGGCAGCCGGGATTGCAATACGAAGTCCCTGTAAGCAGACAGCGATAATCTGCCATGCTTCAATTGCTTTAATATTTCCTTTTTCAGCAGCAGCATCCATTCGGTGAACGATTGGAACGGCTAATGTACGAACAATCATTGTTAAGAATAAGCCTGCAACTGCAAGTGGTACAGCAACAGCAATTGCTGTATCAACGCCCGCTCTGCCCTGTCCACCAAGGACAAGGATAATAGCGGAAGCTACAGAAGCCAATGCTGCATCCGGCGCAACAGCGGCTCCGATGTTAGCCCAACCCAGAGCAATCATTTGTAACGTTCCGCCTAAGATAATACACGGAACCAACTGACCGGTAACTAAACCGATTAATGTACATGCTACCAGCGGCTGATGAAACTCAAATTCGTCCAGAATTCCTTCCATGCCTGCCAGGAAAGCAACTATAATTACTAGTATAATTGAAATAGCATTCAAAATAATGTCCTCCTCTCAATGAAATAATCAGGCATCAGCCAAGCTCGGCTCTCGCCTTTTCAATAATTGCATTCATATCTTCTTTGGAATCTGTTGGAACTTTACGGACATCAAAGGTAATACCTCTTTCCTTTAATTTGTCAAACGTAGCAACATCTTCTTTTCCAAGAGACAGCACCTTGTTTACTGCAACTTTTCCAACGGAATGCGCCATGGAACCGATATTAAGTTCTTTAATATCAACGCCGCCTTCAATGGCGCGAAGCGCATCTTGCGGTGTCTCAAAAAGCAACATGGCTTTTGTTGTACCAAAACGGGGATCTTTTGCAACCTGAATCATCTTATCAATCGGAACAACGTGTGCCTTTACGCCCGGAGGTGCGGCACTCATAATTAATTTTTTACGAAGATCATCGTGTGCAACATCGTCCGATACAACAATAATACGTGTTGGCTGCACCGTTTTTGTCCAAGCGGTAGCAACCTGACCGTGAAGAAGTCTGGAATCAATTCGCGCAAGGACATATTTAATGTGTCCGTCTCCTAAAACAGTTCCCTCAGGAATGGCTCCCTGTGGTTCTGCAGATGTCGTTGCAGCTGCAGTCGCAGTATCTTTTGGTTCCAGGGTATCCGGGGTGATTTTTACGCCGTCTTTTGCCGGCCCATAGATTGCGACTGCAATCTCGTGCGCTGTTACTGCTTCATTCATCATTCGTTCGCTATAAGCGGTAATTAGCATCGGCAGATTTAAACCGGCTACAATTGCCCATTTGTCTTCGTGACCATCGATAAGCCCGTTTGCCTGATTGTATGGAGTTCCTCCTAAAAGGTCCACCAAAAACAGAACCTGCTCAGGATCATCAAAAGAAGCAATCGCATCTTCCATCTTCTTTTTAATATCATTCGGTCCTTCGCTTGGCATCAATGTGACAGCGGCTACGTTAGGCTGTTCACCAAAAACCATAGTCGCTGATTGTAGGATTCCAGTAGCAAATCCACCATGACTGGCAAGAATAATACCTACCATTATAAAAACCTCCTCTCTGTTTTTAAATTAAAATAATTAACAATAGTATATCAATTATTGTAAAATAAGTCAAAAAAATATTCAAAAAAACTTTTTTATTGTGCAAAAATAACAATAATTATGTCGAAAGTTGTGTAATATGAGCAGTTATAAGGAAATTTTAAATATATATATAATTTATTTAGAGTTTACTGTGGTGTATATATAAAAGCAACAGGCGAAATATGGAAATTCCCTATGCTGATTTTATAGAATTATTATCCTCATTCAATTAAATGAATAAAAATAAAAAAACTTGACAAGTTATAATTTGGTTGGCGTAAAGATTTAGTCAGTTAAAAACAAAATAAAAAATAAAAGGTAGCCCCATCTTTGGTATAATAGTTTTCGACCAAAAAAACAAAGAAAGGTGGTGCTACCCTCATGGACATTATAACACT
>CALWNA010000229.1 GCA_944382505.1 uncultured Lachnospiraceae bacterium | reverse complement strand
AATTACTGATCTCTTTCAGCGAACATCCGGCCTGGCGGAATGTGGAGATGAAATAAAAAGAACTGATTTGCGAAGAAGAGTAGTAATGATATCCATTGTTCTCGTCAATACGGGGAAGGAGAATGCCTGTCTCATAATAGTGTCTTAAAGTATCTCTTGTTGTATTGCACAGCCTGGCAAACTGGCTGACGCTTAAATTGTATTCCTGCTTGTTTTTATTACTCATTTTTCATGTTCCTTTCAAATATACAGCATTTCTGATTCGCTGTTTGTATGTATATGAAATGTTGTAATTTAAGTTTCTTTCGCACTCATTTGGTGTAAAAATGCGTATAAAAAAGGTTGACTTGGGGGTTGCCCCCAGGATTATTATACCAATGTTATCCAAAAAAATATAGTATTTAATTTGAAAAGGAGAAAGAACATGAAAGAAACAATTATCAGAATTATTGCAGAATATTTAGACAAGGACGAGGCTGAAATCTCATCAACAGATACTTTTGCAGAAATCGGATTGGATTCACTGGATATTATGGAACTTGTAATGCAGATTGAAGAAGAATTAGACTGCAAGATTGAGTTGTCACAGGAACTGAACACGATTGATAAACTTGTAGAGTATATCGAAGCAAACAAATAATAAAGGAGGATGGTAAGATGCTGGTTAGCCCGATATGTGAACTTTTAAATATTAAATACCCTGTATTCCAGGGAGGAATGGCGTGGATTGCAGATGCAGAACTGGCATCTGCCGTATCCAATGCAGGAGGATTGGGAATCATTGCAGCAATGAATTCCAATGGAGAACAGTTAAGAGAACAGATTAAAAAGGCAAAACAGCTTACAGATAAGCCTTTTGGTGTAAATCTGATGTTGATGAGCCCTTATATAGATGAAGCGGTAAAGGTTGTTTGCGAGGAAAAGGTTCCTGTTGTAACCACCGGAGCCGGTAATCCTTCCAAATACATGGAACAGCTTTTAAATGCTGATGTAAAGGTGTTCCCGGTAGTTGCCAGTGTGGCATTGGCTAAAATGATGGAAAAAATGGGTGCCCACGGTGTAGTTGCAGAAGGATGTGAATCCGGCGGTCATGTGGGAGAAACAACGACCATGTCTTTAGTACCGCAGGTAGCGGATGCCGTCAATATTCCGGTGATTGCCGCAGGCGGAATCGCTGATGGAAGAGGAATGGCAGCAGCATTTATGTTGGGAGCAGTCGGTGTTCAGATGGGAACAAGATTTTTGACTGCTTTTGAATGTAATGTACATAAAAATTATAAAGAAAAAGTAATAAAAGCAAAAGACAGAGACACGATTGTAACCGGAAAAACGTTAGGACATCCGGTTCGTACCATCAAAAATAATATGTCCAGAGAATTCGCAAAAAAGGAGATGGATGCGAATACTACACCGGAGGAACTTGAGGCAATGGGAGCCGGCGGATTAAGACGTGCAGCCATTGATGGTGATGTAAAAAACGGTTCCTGTATGTGTGGGCAGATTGCGGGAATGATCAAAGATGAAGCAAGCTGCAAAGATATCGTGGAATCCGTATGCAGTGAAGCAGAAAAGATAATGATTGGAGCAGACAAATGGGTAAAATAGCATTTTTATTTGCCGGCCAGGGAAGTCAGTATCCGGGAATGGGACATGACTTTTACGAAGAGATAGAAGAAGTAAAAAATTTGTATGATATGGCAGAACAGTACAGACCGGGTACTATACGCCAATGCTTTCAGTCGGAAGCAGATGAGTTGAAAATTACAAAAAATACGCAGCCATGTCTTTTTTTGACAGATATGGCCTGCGGTATGGCATTGGAAAAAAACGGAGTTATTCCTGATGTGGCGGCAGGATTTTCCCTGGGAGAAATTGCGGGACTGGCATCTACCGGGATATTGCCTGTGAAGCAGGCTTTTCGTCTGGTATGTCTCAGAGGAAACCTTATGAGCGAAGCGGCAGATAAACATCAGGGAAGTATGATTGCGGTACTCCGGGCTGACAAAGAAGAATTAATTGATTTGTGCAAAGAATGTGGTGTATATCCGGTTAATTTCAACTGTCCGGGACAGATTGCTGTTTCGGGAGAGACCGATAAAATAGAAAATTTGAAAAATGTTTTGACGGAGAAGAAAATTCGCTTTGTACCGCTTGCAGTCAGTGGTCCCTTCCACACCCCATATATGGAAACGGCATCCGCAGGATTGGCAGAAGAATTAAACAATTTGGATGTTCGGTCTGCAGAAATTCCATTATATGGAAATATGACTGCAAAGCCATATCCGAAAGAAAAGGATGAAATTATTAAGCAGATCAGTGGTCAGGTGTCTAACAGCGTTCAGTGGGAAGATACCGTAAGAAATATGAAAGAAGACGGCGTAGATATTTTTATTGAGTGTGGTCCCGGAAAAGTTTTAGCTTCTCTGGTTAAAAAGACTTTGAAGGATGTGCTCATTTGTAATGTAAGTGATATGGATTCTCTGAAAGATACCATGGAGAAAGTGAACGCTTACAGGGAGGAGACAAAATGTTAAAAGGAAAGACAGCGATCGTGACAGGCGGTTCCAGGGGAATCGGAAAGGCAGTTGCGCTGAAGCTGGCAGAGCTGGGTGCAGATGTTGCCGTTATCGCAACCTCTGAAAGCGAATCGGCGGTGCAGACGCTGAAAGAATTAGATGAAACAGGCGTAAAGGCAAAACTTTATGTATGTGATATCAGCAGTGAAAGTCAGACAAAAGACACTGTCAATGGGATTGTTTCTGATTTTGGAAAAATAGATATTTTAGTAAATAATGCGGGAATTACCAGAGATAAACTTTTGATGGCGATGACGGAGGACGACATCGATCGTGTAATTGATGTAAACCTGAAAGGTACGCTTTATATGACAAAAGCATGCATGAGACCTTTTATGAAGCAGAAAAGTGGAAATATTATTAATATCAGTTCCGTAGTTGGTTTGATGGGAAATGCAGGACAGGCCAATTATGCAGCTTCCAAAGCGGGAATTATCGGCGTTACAAAAACGGTTGCAAAGGAATATGCAGCCAGGGGAATTCGTTGCAATGCCATTGCACCGGGATACATCTCTACGGATATGACGGAAAGTTTAGGTGAGGACAGCAGTAATAACATAAAGAAAATGATTCCGGCAGGAAGGTTTGGAAAGCCTGAGGATGTGGCAAATCTCGCAGCTTTTCTGGCACAGGAAGAATCTTCCTACATTACCGGAGAAGTGATTAAAGTTGATGGCGGAATGTATATTTAGATTTGGAGGTTGAAATGAACAGAGTAGTAGTAACAGGAATGGGTGTTATTTCACCGGTTGGAAAGGATATTCCTACATTTTGGGACAGTCTTTCCAATGGAGTATGCGGAATAGATAAGATAAACCGATTTGATGCATCAAGATTAAAAGTTCATCTGGATGCAGAGGTAAAAGATTTTAATCCGAAAGATTATTATGATACAATGCAGGAAATTCGTAAGTCAGATTTGTTTATGCAGTATGCAGTGGCAGCTTCCGATGAAGCGGTTAAGATGAGTGGAATACTTGACTCTGACATAGACAAGGATAGACTTGGTGTATATATCGGAACAGGAATCGGAGGCATTAATACAACGCTGACGGAAGCAAAGAAACTCGAGACAAAAGGTCCTGAGCGTGTTTCGGCATTTTTTGTTCCAATGATGATTGGTAATATGGCGTCAGGTACTGTATCGATCCGATATGGAGCCAAGGGACCGACATTACCGATTATGACAGCTTGTGCCACATCTACCCATGCAGTGGGAGAGGCATACAGAGCAATTAAGCACGGATATGCAGATGCAATTATTGCCGGAGGAAGTGAAGCTGCAATCAATGAATTGGCAATGGCAGGATTTGTTAATTGCCAGGCATTGTGTTTAAGCGAGGATCCGGAGACAGGAAGTATTCCGTTTGATGCAAGAAGAAGTGGATTTGTTATGGGCGAGGGTGCCGGAATCCTCGTTCTGGAGGAATATGAACATGCGGTAAAGAGAAATGCACATATTTATGCGGAAGTGACAGGTTATGGAAACACAGCAGATGCTTATCACATTACAGCGCCGGATCCGGAAGGCGCCGGTGCAATCAAAGCAATTCAAGAGGCAATCGCAGAGGCAGGTATTACAGGAGATGAGCAGATTTATGTCAATGCGCATGGTACAAGTACCCATATGAATGACGCTATGGAAACAAAAGCGTTAAAGGCTGTATTTGGTGAGAAAGCTTATGATTTACATATCAGCTCTACAAAGTCAATGACAGGACATATGTTGGGAGCAACCGGTGCAGTGGAAGCCATTGCTTCGATTCTGGCACTGGAAAATGGAGTCATTCCACCGACAATTAACTATAAAGAAAAGGATGAAGAGTGTGATTTGAATTATACTCCGAATACTGCGGTAAAGGCAGATGTGGAATATGCAATCAGCACATCGTTAGGATTTGGCGGTCACAATGCCTGTGTGGCTTTAAAGAGAGCATAGCGTGACAGATTATTATGAAAGTTATCCGTAAAATTATGGGTGAAAAGGGAATCTTGGAGGATAGTTTTATGAACACTTTGGAAGAATATGGAAATTTGTTTTCAAAATTGGGACTTACAGAACTTTCTGTAAAAGAAGGACATTTTGAATTGACTTTGAAAAAAGAAACTCCGGCTGTAACCCCATCTGTTTCAGCGCAACCGGTGGTCAATGCAGTTCCTGTTGCCGAAAAAAACAGCGAAGTTTCCGAAGAAAAAGAGCAGAGCAAAAGAGAAACGGCAACAATTACATCTCCACTTGTGGGTGTATTCTGGGCAGGTGAAAATCCGGATGTAAAACCATACGTTGAAGTTGGTGATACCGTTAAAAAAGGTGATGTTGTCTGCACAATCGAGGCCATGAAAATGTTCAATGACGTGACGGCAGATAAGGATGGTGTTATCAAAGAAATCTGTGTACAAAATGGTCAGCTTGTGGAGTATAAACAGGTATTGTTTAAGTTGGAACGGAGTGCGGAATGAACATAGAAGAAATAAAAAATATATTACCTCACAGGGAGCCAATGCTTTTGGTTGATGAGGCTTATCTTAATGAAGATGGAACTGCTACGGGATATTATCAGGTGAGGGGAGATGAGTTCTTTTTACAGGGGCATTTCCCGGGGAATCCGATTGTTCCCGGTGTTATCCAGTGTGAGATAATGGCGCAGGCATCATGTATTTTGTTTGAAAAACAGATGAGAGAAGAAAAATCTATTCCGGTGTATACCGGACTGAACAAGGTTAAGTTTCGCGGGCAGATTAAGCCGGGCGATAGAATTAAAATCGACGTAAAACCTGTAAAGGAAAGACATCCCCTTTATTTTCTCCACGGAGAATTGAGTGTAGATGGAAAGGTGTGCATGAATGGCGATTTTTCTTTTGCCATCGTGAAAAGTGAAGACAAGGAGTGATTGCATGTATTCAAAGATATTGATTGCCAACAGAGGTGAAGTTGCAGTTCGTGTCATAAGAGCATGCCGTGAAATGGGCATTCAAACGGTGGCTGTTTATTCAGAGGCAGACGAGGAAGCGCTCCACACAAATATGGCAGATGAAAGTTACTGTATTGGCGGTCCGTTGGTGAAGGACAGTTATCTGAATATGAATGCCATTATTACAGTTGCAAAGGAAACACATGCAGAGGCAATACATCCGGGATATGGAATGTTGTCGGAAAATCCTGATTTTGCAAAAGCATGCCAGGATAATGGTATTGCATTTATCGGCCCGGATTGGGAAATCATGAAGAAGATGGGGCAGAAGGATGCTGCCAGAGCCATTGCTGAAAAGGCGGGAGTACCTGTTACAAAGGGCAGTAAAATTTTGTCCGATGTAGGCGAGGCAATGGAAGAAGCAGAAAAATGCGGTTATCCTATTTTGCTCAAAGCAAGAGCCGGCGGTGGCGGAAAAGGGATACGTATTGTCAGAAATAAAGAAGAGATGGCCCATGCATATACAAGTGTGTACGAAGAAGCATCCAGTGCTTTTGGTGACGGCGCCATGTATTTGGAAAAATATCTGGAAAATGTGAAACATATAGAGGTGCAGATACTGGCAGACAGTCAGGGCAAAGTGATTGTTCTGGGAGACAGAGACTGTTCTATTCAGCGGAAAAACCAGAAACTGATTGAGGAATGTCCGGCACCTACACTGTCGGAAAAAACAAGACAGGAATTGTACGATGCTGCTGTGAGATTGGTGAAAGAAGTTCATTATACAACGGTAGGTACAATCGAATTCCTTGTGACATCACAGAAAGAATTTTATTTTATGGAAATGAATACCAGGTTACAGGTGGAACATTCTGTAACAGAAATGGTTTGCGGTATTGATATTGTTAAGTGGCAAATCAGAACCGCCAGCGGTTTTCCCATTCCTTTTGACCAACAGGATGTGCGAACAGACGGTCATGCAATAGAATGCCGTATATGTGCGGAAAATCCAAAGGATTTTCGCCCGGCATGCGGTACGATAGAGATTCTTCATGTACCGGGAGGACCGAATGTGAGATTTGATTCGGCAGTTTATCAGGATTATGAGGTCACTCCTTTTTATGATTCTATGCTTGGGAAATTAATTGTATGCTCAAGCACAAGGGAGGAATCTATCAGGAAAATGAAAAGTTCTCTGTCGGAATTTGTTTTATATGGAGTGGATAATAACAGAGACTTGCATATGAAATTAATGGAAAATAAAGAGTTTGAAAATGGAACTTACACGACAGGTTTATTAAGAGGTAACAATGAAATTTAAAGAATTATTCTTAAAGGCGAACAATCAGCTTGAGGGAAGCGAAAAAACAGGAAAAAGCAGAATCATAAGATGCAGTAAATGCGACTGTGAACTCAGTGTTGCAAAAATAAGAAAAAATAACTTTATCTGTCCAAAATGCGGTCACTATTTTTCTGTCAGGGCAAGGAGAAGAATTTTGATGCTGGTAGACAGGCGAAGCTTTGTGGAACTGGACAGAGATTTAAAATCACAGAATATTTTGGGATTTCCGGGTTATGAAGATAAATTACAGAAAGCAGAAGAGAAGAGCAGAGAAAATGAAGCCGTAGTATGCGGTGTGGGAAAAATCTCAGGAATTCCGTGCTGCATTTTTTCCATGGAAGCAAAGTTTATGATGGGCTCTATGGGAGCAGTAACCGGCGAAAAGATTACAAGGCTCTTCGAATATGCTACGCAGAATAAATTGCCGGTGCTGGGAGTGAGTGTGTCCGGCGGCGCAAGAATGCAGGAGGGAATGATTTCTTTAATGCAGATGTCCAAAGTATCGGCGGCGGTAAAACGACACAGCGATGCCGGAAATCTTTATATTTCGCTTCTCACGAATCCCACGACAGGAGGAGTGGAGGCCAGCTTTGCCATGCAAGGGGATATTATTTTGGCAGAACCGGGAGCGAGAATCGGGTTTGCCGGTCCAAGAGTTATAGAAAAAACATTAAATCAAAAGTTGCCGGAGGGATTTCAGTTGGCGGAGCAGGTTAAGAGATGCGGTTTTGTTGATGAGATCGTTCCAAGAGACCGGCAAAAGAGTTATATTGCAACGATTTTACGCATTCATCAGGGAGGTCGTTCATGAATGAATATGAAGTAGTACTGGCGGCAAGAAAAAGTGACAGATTGTGTGCCGGTCGTTATATCGAAGATATTGTAGATGATTTTATGGAATTTCACGGGGACAGGAGATTTGGTGATGATGCAGCGGTTATCGGCGGAATCGGTATGATTGGAGATATGCCTGTCACTGTAATCGGAATTGAAAAGGGAAGAACAACCGGAGACCGGATTCGGCATAATTTTGGAAGCGCTCATCCGGAAGGATACAGAAAAGCATTGCGTTTGATGAAACAGGCGGAAAAGTTTCACAGACCGGTTGTCTGTTTTGTGGATACTGCCGGCGCTTTTTGCGGTGTGGATGCAGAAGAGCGGGGACAGGGAGCTGCCATTGCAGAAAATCTATATGAAATGTCAACTTTAAGAACGCCGATTCTTTCCATTGTCATAGGGGAAGGCGGCAGTGGAGGCGCACTGGCGCTGAGTCATGGCGACAGAATATGGATGATGGAAAACTCTTATTTCAGCGTGGTATCACCGGAAAGTTGTGCGAATATTTTGTGGAAAACTACAGATAAGGCTGATTTGGCGGCACAGGCGCTGAAACTTACGGCAACAGATCTTAAGGAGCTTAATTTAATTGATAAAATATGCAGTGAAATTCCAATGGATGCCAATAAGGGGACAGAGAGAGATTATATGAATAATCTTGCAAGAGAAATTGAAAATGAGCTTGTAATACTTATGGCGAAACCTACGGACAAACTTTTAAACGACAGGTATGAGAAATTCAGAAAAGTAGGATATTAGTACCGCTGCAAATCTTTGTCAATCTATGGAAGAAAGGTATGGACAAAATATGGCACAATTATATAAAAAGTATTTTAAAGAAAAATTGGATGAACAGCAGAAACTTCAGGCAGTAGATATCTGTTATGACAAAAATTTTAATTTTGCATATGATGTGTTGGATGTAATCGCAAAAGAAAGTCCTGATAAAAAAGCACTTGTATATAAAAGCTGTCAAGGAGATATAACAGAATTTACCTTTGAACAGATCAGCCAGCAAAGCAATAAAATGGCAAATGTTCTTAAAAATGATGGCATTGGACGGGGAGATGCGGTCATGCTGATTATGAAAAGAAGGTTTGAATTCTGGTTTGCGATGATGGCTCTCCACAAGCTGGGGGCAGTGGCAATACCAACTTCCCATATGGTTTCCGGGGAGGACATAAAGGAGAGGATCATCAGAGCGGATATCAAAGCGATTATTTGTGTCAGTGATGGTGAGATAGATAAATGTATTTCCCAGGCACAGTCGGGGCTTGACAAGTCAATCATAAAGTATGTTGTCGGTGAAAAAAGAGATGGATATACATATATAGCAGATTTGATGGAGAATGCTTCTGACAGATTTGACAGAGTAGAAACATCTGTACATGACGATATGTTATATTATTTTACATCAGGAACATCAGGGGAACCAAAGGCAGTTATACACGACTTTTCTTATCCGATAGCACATATTATGACGGCAAAAAACTGGCATGGTGTAATTGATGGCGGATTGCATTTTACAATTGCGGATTCCGGTTGGGCAAAGTCGGCATGGGGAAAGTTATATGGACAGTGGTTTTGTGAGTGCGGTGTTATGGTATACGATTATAACCAGTTTTATGCCAATGAAATACTGCAGATTCTTCAGGACCAGCAGGTGACTTCTTTTTGCGCACCGCCTACAATTTATAAATATTTGGTAAGAGAAGATATCAAAGCATATGATTTGTCGCATCTTACAAAAGCAGTGACGGCGGGAGAACCGATGCCTACGGATGTGGCAGAGAAATTTTATTTTGCAACGGGACTTCGTATACGGGAAGGATTTGGACAGACGGAAACAACACTGTTAGCATTTACCATGGTAGGTGAAGAACAATGTGAAGGCTCTATTGGAAAACCTTCTCCGCTGTATCATATGAAGATTGTAGATGAAGACAATCAGGAAGTGCCGCAGGGAGAAACCGGTGAGGTTGTACTTTTACCGGAGAAACCGGGAGAAATTCCTATTGGCGTTTTTAAAGGATATCTTGGAGATGAAGAACTTTATAAAGAAGTATGGGAAGGCGGAGTCTACCATACAAAGGACAGAGCATATCAGGATGAAAACGGACATTACTTTTTTGTGGGAAGAAATGATGATGTTATAAAATCCAGCGGTTATCGTATCGGACCATCCGAAGTGGAAGATATACTTATGAAACATCCGGCAGTATTTGAGTGTGCCGTTACGGGATATCCTTCTGTAACGAGAGGTTCTATCGTCAAGGCGACGATTATTTTAAATAAAGGATTTGAACCGAGCAGTAAGCTGAAAACGGAACTTCAGGATTTTGTAAAAGAAAATACTGCTATTTATAAATATCCAAGAAAAATTGAGTTTGTGGAAGAATTGCCGAGAACCGTTACCGGAAAAATCAGCCGGAAAAAAATTCGTGAAATGGATCTGGAAAAAATCAATAAAAAATAGTAAAAACAGAACTGTTGCATTTCTTAGTGCAGCGGTTTTGTTTTATATATGGAGTTTTGTCTATCTAAAACAATCCCGCAACATGTCATTGTTTTGAATGGGAGACGGTTTGGAAACTGACATCAGTAAAAGGGCAGCAAAATTTACCTCTTAGTTTAAATTTTTTACCTGTCGCTTAAATACTGTTTACATATCTTTTGCCAGAAAATATAATGACGGTATAAAGGAGTGGACAATGAAGATAACAGTTGAAATCGATGAAAACTGCATAGAGGATGAGATTGTGATTCGATGTCAAAAATTAAATGATACAGTGAATAGAATACAGAAAGCGGTGTCAGACATTACAAATAAGGACACAAAAATCAGACTTTTGAAAGGAAATAAGGAATATTATATTTCTATTGATGATATTCTGTTTTTTGAATCGGATGATAATTCGATATGTGCACACACAGTGTCGGATTTGTTCGTGACAAAGTATAAGTTATATGAATTAGAACAGATTCTTTCATGGTATTTTAGCAGAATTTCGAAATCTGCGATTTTAAATATTAAGAAAATTTATGCGATTACTAAGAATATCACATCCTTCAGCATTGTGGAATTTAAAGAAACTCCGAAACAGGTTTATGTATCCAGAGCATATTATAAGCCATTAATGAGTAAGATTGAAGAAATGAGGAATATGTAATGAAGAAAAGAAGTATTTTCTGGGGATTGGTGTTTGTACTTTTAGGGGTTTTAATTATTGTCAGTGGAATGGGATTTGTGAAAGGAATTGGTTTTTGGACAATTGCTTTTTCTGTTGTTTTTGGGGCGACGCTTTTGAATGGAGTCTATAAACTGGAAATGACACAAATATTGTTTTCCATCGCTTTTTTATGCATTGTATGGGACGATGTTCTTGGAATTCAGGCAATTACTCCATGGCCGGTGCTGTTCGCGGCTCTTTTGGGAAGTATTGGATTTTCTTTAATATTTGGAAAAAGAAAAAGGAAAAAATATAAAGAGCATTATTTTAAATCTCACGGTGGCGTTCACATTCACGGGAATCAGAACGCAGGTGAAAATACTATTGAACATGATTATGGCGAAGAAATCCAATGCGAAGTTAAATTTGGATCCATCGTAAAATATGTAAATTCAGAAAACTTAAGAAGTGTAGATATTTCCGTTTCTTTTGGCTCAGCGGCTGTTTATCTTGATAATGCAAAGGTCCCAAGCGGTGAAGTGATTGTCAATATCGGAGCGTCATTTGCCGGAGTGGAACTGTTTATACCAAAAGACTGGTATGTAACCAACAATATGCAGACAGGGTTTGGAGGAATCGATGAAAAGAACAGGAGAAGTGGAGCTAATCTTGTTAACGTGGTGCTGATTGGTTCGACAAATTTTTCGGGAATAGAGATTGTATATGTTTAAATTCTGGATTATTTTTTAAAAATTTGTTATAACTTATAGTGTAAGTAAGACTTGTTTGGAAGTATAAACAGTATTAAGCTGGATAAAGGAGCAATATGAAACACTATAAGTTTTTTCAAAATATTCAATGTGAATTTTTTCCGTGCCATATGACAGAGGATTTTAGGAATTTTAACTGTCTTTTTTGTTATTGTCCGCTTTATCCGTTGAAGGATCAATGCGGAGGGAATTTTAAATACCTGGAGAACGGAATTAAAGATTGTTCAGAGTGTATGCTTCCACATGGAGAAAAGGGATATGAATATATTATGTCACGTATGAAAGAAATAATGGAGATGGGAAAACAAAAAAATGGTTAGCGGTGAGTAAATTCCCGTTAACCATTTTTATTTTTTAATCCTCAATGTATTCTGCAATATCTTCAAGTTTACAATTTAGTATTTTACAAAGCTGATTTAGTGTATAAGTATTAACGTTTCCGTTCTTGCGTAATCTGTCTAATTGTCCTGTGCTAATTTTATATTCCTTTATCAATTTGTATTGAGAAATCTCGCGTTTTTTCAACGTTTCCCAAAGACGTTCAAATGTAATCATATAAATACACACCACCTATCAATTGACTTTATAAAGCAATGGTAGAAGATTGCCCAATAATTGACAATTGCCCATATACGGGCTATAATTAAGGAAAACAAATTTTGGAGAGGAGTAATATTTATGCAAGGATGGAAATTAGTATTTGATAGGGTGTGTAATAATGCAGAAAACTGAAAAAAATATGAAAAACTATTGAACAGATTAGGTTGGGATAAATAAAGGAAAAATGTAATGGCAAAGAAATCTGGAAAAATGAATAAAGTAATAATCTTTTTTATTGGAATTGCATTTATAATCGGAATAATTTTTTTGAATAACTATATAAAAAAATATAACATTGAAAAGGAGATTGAAGCGAAAATAAAAAAACAGATTGAAGTTAAGAAAGATTCCGAAGCATTTCAAATGTATTGGACACCACAAGAAATGGATAAAATTAATTATGAAGTAGAGTATTGGGATGAAAGCAGTATACATATAGATTTTTCGTACGAATGTGATGATAGTGTCAGTAAAGAAAATCAGGAATGGATGGCATATTTAATGATATGTTTAATAAATGATAATGATAATTTTACTGATGAGGAAAAGAATCGTTTTTTTATATATGCGGAAATAAACGATGTTGCAGTATAGTCAATATTTAAGACACGATTTTTAAATATATTTTTACCGGGACCAGAGATTATTTCATCCGATCCCAGTAAAGTGCTTCTTTTTCATCTGGGGTTAGATATCCCAGTGAACCATGTG
>CALWNA010000228.1 GCA_944382505.1 uncultured Lachnospiraceae bacterium | reverse complement strand
TCATGCGCATGATGCTTATTTAAATATTGTTGTAGGAAATACATATAATGTTAAGTTTACAAAAAATCCAATAAACTTTATCAAGGAATACAATAAAGATTCTAAAAGCAACCCGTATCATATGTATAAAATCTTTGATTATACAGTAAAGCGGGGAAATGAAGTTGCCTGGATAGCAGAAAACAATGAAAGCATTTGCACTGTTAAAAAGATGATAAATGAAAAGAGACCGCTGGTGACCAAGATGAACTATGAAGAACATGGTGGAATTGCGGATCAGACAATTTACAGTGCGGTTGAAGCAAAAAAAGCGAAAGGAATAGGTTACATTTCAACTAAAGCCACAGATGAAAAAATATCGGATGTCTGTAAGTATGGTGGTTATAAGAAATATACCGGAACATATTTCTTTTTAGTTGAGCATACTATGAAAGGCAAACGGGTTCGAACTGTTGAAGCCATGCCATTGTATCGTAAAGATGAACTTAATACGGTAGAAAAAATAGAAGAATACTGTGAAAAAGAATTAAAATATGAAGAACCGGTCGTAAAATTCAAAAAGATAAAAATGTATTCTTTAATAAAAGTCGACGGGTTTTACTTATACCTTACCGGGCGAAGCGGAAACCAATTACTTGTAAGTAATGCGGTTCAGCTCTCTTTAGGTGACAAAGATATGATGTATGTTAAGAAAATAACATCTGCATATGAAAAAAAATTGACAGAAGAACGGCTTGCAGTCGACGAGGAAATAACAAAAGAAAATAATATCAAATTGTATGATGTTTTGACAAATAAGCATTTATCAACGATTTACAGGAAACGACCAAACCCTGTAGGAAATAAACTGGAAGAATGGAAAGATTCTTTTGCAGAGTTAAATATCTCCAAGCAGATATATGTTTTGATACAAATATTACAATTGTCTCAGTTAACAAACATCGGAGCAGATTTATCCCATATTGGAGGTGTTAAGAAAACAGGAGTTGCAAAATTAAACAAAAAGATTTCTGATAAAGAAGAGTTTAAACTTATTAATCAGTCTGTAACAGGTTTATATACAAATGAAATAGACCTGTTAAGTGTATGAGTTGGCGAACCGTTGTAATATCAAAGAATGCTAAGCTGGATTATAAAATAGGGTATCTTGTTGTCAGAGGACAGGATACAACAAAAATCCATTTAAATGAAATAAGTACACTGATTATTGAGAGTACTGCAGTTTCTATGACAGCTTATCTTTTAAGTGAACTTGTTAAACATAAAATAAAAGTTGTGTTTTGTGACGAAAAGAGAAATCCGTCATCTGAGTTATTGCCATACTATGGAAGTCACGATACCAGCATAAAGGTAAGAAAACAAATCGAATGGACAAAGGATGATAAAGCGACTGTATGGACTGAAATCGTACGAGAAAAAATCAGTAAACAGGCGCAGCTTTTAGAATCATTGAAAAAGCAGGAAGCGGATATGTTGTTTTCTTACATAGACGAATTAGAATTCGGTGATATTACAAACAGAGAAGGGCATGCGGCAAAGGTATATTTTAATGCACTGTTTGGAAAGGATTTTACCAGGACTGAGGAGAATCCAATAAATGCAGCGTTAAATTATGGATACAGCATTATATTGTCAGCATTTAATCGGGAAGTTGTTGCAAACGGGTATATAACACAAGTCGGATTGTTCCATGATAATATGTTTAATCAATTTAATTTGGCATCTGACTTAATGGAACCATACAGACCGCTTGTAGACAGTACAGTCTATTATATGAAGCCTGAAAAATTTGAAACAGAAGAAAAACATATAATGTTGGAAATAATGAATAGAGAAATTTTCATATCCGGAAAATGTGAATATGTAAGTAATGCCATAAAAATATATACAAAGAGCATATTTGATGCATTGAATGATAAGGATATTTCATTAATAAGGTTTTATAGAAATGAGTTATAGATATATGCGTGTGATTGTGATGTTTGATTTACCGGTAGTTACTGCTTCTGATAGAAGGGAATATAGCAGATTTAGGAAATATCTTATAAAGAGTGGATTTTTAATGATGCAGGAAAGTATATACTGTAAGCTTGCTCAAAATTCTACCGTTGCAGATTCGATTGTAGAAAATATTAGAAAAAATAAGCCGGTTAGCGGATTGGTTCAGGCAATGAAAATAACTGAAAAACAATTTTCTAAAATTGAATATATAGTAGGTGAAAATTCGAGCGAAGTGCTAGACAGTGATGAAAGGCTTGTGATTCTATGAAATTAACAAATGCGAAATATGATTTGATGATTGACATGCGTGAAAATAAAGTTGATATGTTAGTGCTTGAAAATGCGGCTATAATGTCTGAAATTGTCGAAGATTTGTATAAACAGACATTAGGAGGAGAAGGTAGTTTTATATTATCCGTAGAGGGAAAAGAACTAAAATTCGAAAAACATTTTGCATTAATAATTAATCCGTTTGCTGTAAATTTTAATGACAAAAAGATAATAAATAAGTTATTTAGTGAATTAGCATTCGTTGGGAATGAATTTGTTGTAGAAAAAACGCAGATTAATTCTAAAATGATACAGCTGCTGGAGAACATAATAGACAATGTTCAATATGACAATTTATCATATAATTTAGACTTTGATTGGAATAATTTATTTAAATTATATGATGTAAAAATCAATAACGAATTTGATGCACTTTTGGAGAAGATGATAGAGTATATAAAAGTGTTGTCAGAACTTTGTTCTGTAAAAGTTGTGTGTATGGTTAATATTAAATCTTTTTTGCAGGACGATGAGATTGAACGGTTGTATGAAATGGCATTTTATTATAAAATACAATTGTTATTAATTGAGTCAAGCGAGAAAAAAAGCATTTTAGGAGAAAACATCTATATTATTGATAATGATGGATGTTTAATTATAAAATAACACTCTTAAATAATTTCGCCATTGTCAAATGGGTAGGTTCGGTGATGACACATTTGAGGTTTGAGAACCTTGTAAATTAGTAAGAGTGTAAAACTTCTTCTGAATATTCTTTTACGTTAAAGTAGTTTGAGAACCTTGTAAATTAGTAAGAGTGTAAAACGGTCTAAAT
>CALWNA010000227.1 GCA_944382505.1 uncultured Lachnospiraceae bacterium | reverse complement strand
GTGTTATCTCTTCAAAAATGCCTTTTGTTGTAATTGTCTCATACTGGCCTACGATGTCCTCTTCCATAGCTGCCATGGTTGTACACATTTTAAATGTTGAACCGGGAGCTAAAGCGCCCTGTGTTGCCCTGTTATATAGCGGTGAGGACTGATCGTCTATGAGCTGTGCCCAATATTCCGGATCAACAGTTCCCGAGAGCATATTATTATCATAACTCGGATATGTCACCATAGCACGTATCCTTCCATTGTTCGGATCCGTGACAACAATAGAACCGGAACATGGATCCAGGGCCAACTGTGCAGGCGTTATATTTAATTTTTTTATCTGATCAATGATAAAATTATATGCTATCGACGAATCATAGGTAGAAAGTTGATTGTACATTGTTTTATTTTTCTTTAAAACATTCTGGTCATACAATAACATGCATATTTCGCAGCCGTGTATGGTCCCGTCGTAAATTCTATAATGTACTACTTTTTTCCCAAATGCAGTATTTGTCTCCAAATCATTTATGATATATTTTACAATCAAATCATAAGTTTCATCTGTTGATAAGTAAGAATCTGTCACATCAAGACTATCCAGACTAATCCAGTTTTGTGTAATTGCATATCGGATAAATTCATTCATGCTGATTTTTCCATCAACATATTTTGTATATGTCTTATCGTCTGTATTTATTGAAGAGGATAATAAAATACCATTGTCTCTCAACAGATCGTATATATAATCGTAATACTCCTGATATTCATCGCTTAAATCATTATAAACCCGTCCATCAGAATTTAACTGAGATTTTAAATTGCTGACAGCCTCTGAAACTCCCTGCGTATATTTTTTATATAGATTTTTTTCATTTTCAGTGCTTTTTTCTGATAAATGACTTAAGCTGACCACATTATTTGTTACAAGCTGCGAGTAAACTTTTTTTACAGGAATATAATGAATTTCTTCATCGGTTTCTTTGCTTTCATCAATGTCGTAACTTACAATTTCCGAAATAAGAATACTTGCGATTTTCTTTTCCAACATTGTATACGCAGCTTTTTGAAGTTTACTGTCAATGGTAAGATACACATCATTTCCGGCAACAGGTTCCATTTCTGAAATTGTGCTCAAAACTTTTCCCGTACTGTCAACGAAAATTTTCTGTTCACCTCTTGTGCCCTGCAGTTCATCCTCCATAGCTGCCTCAATACCATCTTTTCCCACCACATCGCTTGATATATATTCTTTCCCCTGAGCGTTGTACTCTTCCAACTGACTGTCTGAAATCGTTCCGGTATATCCAAGAATCGGGGCGAAATAAATACTATCGTTGTATTTCCTGATGGTCTGTTCCTCTACTGTCACCCCTGTCAATTCCGCTTCGTTTTCATAGATTGCAACCATTGTTTCATTGGAAACGTCTTGAGCTATGGTTGTTGTCACATATTTCTGGTATGAATTTAAATAAACATTGTATCTGATTGAAAGAATTTTCAAAAGCATCTGGTTATCATAATCACCTTCCACCTCAAAGAATTCATCCCGCAGATAATTTATCACTTCTATTGCAGAAGCATTCGAATAATCATGTTTATCTACAGTCATTGTCTCACCGAAAATATTCGTAAAGAACAATCTTTTTGCCGAATCGGATGAGAAAGAAAATTCCCAATTATCATCGGCATTTAATATGATTGGAAAATCAACAGATACTTTGTCGCCGTATTTTTCAATCAACGTAATCGCTTTTGAAACAATTGTGTTTAACTGCGCATTCTTTGTGTCAGAGCTGTCAATTTTGTCTTCAATGGTAACGGCATATGCCAGCTCATCATAAGCGAGAACATTACCATTCACATCCAGAATTCTTCCTCTTGTTCCGGATTTATAAATAGTCTTTTCCGCCTTTTGAATATATGTACTCATATAGTAGTTTTCATTAATAATCTGTAAATCAAAAATTCTATAAATAAGTACAGAAAACAAACCTATTAAGATAAGGCTGACAATAAAAATTCTTGATTTAATTATCTTAGAAATCGTATACAAAAAATCACTTATCAAAACTTAATGTACTCCCCTGTTGTTCTGTTAATATTTTTTCGTTTAATAAATAAAATAATTTATATAGCACAAAAGTTATAAATGTGGTAAAAATCATTTCCGGAAAAATAATTTTCTCAAAATAAAATGAAAAATCCAGCTTGTTTCTTAACAAAAACCGAAATGTATAACACGCCAGATTATATACAAAATCGCCTGTAAAAATCAGTAGCATTGGCATAAAAACATGGTCGCTGTAAAACATTTTTCTGAATAATCCGCTAAAAAATCCCACATACATATAAATTAATGCATATAATCCAATAATATCTCCGAAAAAAATATCTACCAAAAGTCCACATACCAACCCTGTAACGCTTCCGTAATTGCGCCCTCTCATAAACCCAAAAATACATGTTACAAGAAGCAACAGATTCGGTGTGGCAACCAACCTGCTTCCTGACAGTGAGAGAAAACTCTGAATTATAAAAGCAAGTACAATTATAAACCCTGTAATAATGATTTTAATAATTCTGTGTTTCATGTTTTACCCTCAATATTTTAATCCTCTAAATTCTCTTTCAACTGCGTGATTACCAGAACTTCATCAATATGCTGGAAATCAACTACCGGAATTATCTTTCCGGACTGAGTCAGTTCGTCCGCATTTTTTGATACTTCCGTTAAATATCCCACAAGAATCCCGGGAAGAAATTTATTACTAATTTGGGAAGTTACAATCATATCGCCCTCCGATACCTGGGCTTCTGCCATGATTTCAGTAATATTTAAAACTCCCTCATCAATGAGTTTTAAGTCTCCACTGACAATTCCGGTATCCGATGTGTTTGCAAAGGAAACGCTGACGCTGCTCTCATCATCAATAATGGAACGGACCTTTGCATAATTTTTCCCAACATCATAAACAATTCCTACAAGTCCGCCGCCACTGATAACATTCATGTCTTCCTGAATTCCGTCATCTGAGCCCTTATTAATGGTAAATATGTTAAACCAGTTTCCGGTATCTTTTCCAATGACTGTAGCGGCAACTTTTTCATAGGATGTATAGTCCTGATCCAGTTCATACAATTCTCTCAGTCTTTGAAGTTCGTATTTATTCTGTGCCAGCAGACTGTTTTCTTCCGTAAGCTCATCAATCTGACTTGAAAGCTTTTCGTTTTCCTCCTTCAGTTCCTTCACCGTGTTCAATAATTCTGCTTTGCCCTGAAACCACTGCCCGATGTGATTTACTCCACTCTGCAACGGTACGATTACAATGCCCGCAGCATATTTAAACGGTTTTGAAAATCCTGAAAAAGCAACTGACATAATAAGACTTAGTATACATATAATTGTCAGCACAAATATTAAAATTTTTGGTTTGATACTAAATTTTGATGGTCTTTTCATTTCATATCCCTCTTGCTAGAATGAACTTTCTCTTGGCTCGTACGTCAATTTTTTATATTTCGAATCGGACACAATCATAGAAATTCCTCTTATAACGGATTCCCCCGGATTCGCAACCGTGTTAACTTTTAAGTCCGTTTCCCTTGCAATCAGCTTGTCCAAATTTTTTATCAATGCGGAACCACCGGTAAGAAAAATACCTGTGTCAATAATATCTGCTGATAATTCCGGCGGAGTTCTTTCAAGCAATGTCTTAATCGATTCAATAATATCATCAAAAAATTGTTTGATTGCTTCATATACAGTATCTTTTGTCACCCCTCGTTCTGAAGGAAGACCCGTGATAACATTTCTTCCGAAAACATACAGCATATCATCATCTTCGTCTTCCTCTTCGTCATACATTGCGTCTGACAGTTTACATTTTATCTGCTCTGCTGTTTTTAATCCAATATAAATATTATATTTCCGCTTTACAACATCGCAAATAAGTTGATCCAGCTTATTTCCCCCTAATTTGATGATTCTGCTTACTACAATCCCTCCAAGAGAAATCACGGAAATTTCTGTGGTATCCGCGCCAATATTAACAATCATATTCCCCTGTGCGCTGCTCATATCTATCCCTAATCCTACTGCATCGGCAATTGGTTTTTCTACAATTTTAATTTCTCTCGCTTTTATATCTGATTTTGAGACAACATCATAAAAAGCTCTTTTTTCAACTTCTGTAATATCAGCCGGAACAGCAATGCAGAATCTTCCCATTTTACTGCCGCGGGGACCGGTCAGCTTTTTATAAAACTGTTCAAATAACATTTTCATGCTTTTCAAATCGGCAATAACCCCATATTTAATCGGAAAAATAACCTTTATATTATCCGGCGCCTTTTCGTACATTTTGTAGGCTTCATCACCTATTTCAAAAAGCTGATTTTTATCTTTAATTGCAATTATGTCTTTTTCATTTAATGTTGTTCTGGTAATTCCGTTAAATATTTTTATATTTCCGGTACCAAAATCAATACCAAAAACGCTACGACTCATTTTTTTTCCTTTCATGAAAGCAGTTTCAATTCCATTATGCTTGAATACTTTCTATCCCCTATGATGATATGATCTAACAGGTTTATCCCTATTATTTCCCCCGCCTTTTTTATTTTGTGTGTACTCTGGATATCTTCTTTACTGGGAGTACAGTCCCCGCTTGGATGATTGTGTATCAATATGAGATTTACAGCATTACATTTCAATGCTTCAACAAAAATCTCCCTCGGGGAAATCAGTGACTGATTTACAGTCCCCATTGTCAATACTTTATCCTGTATCATTCTGCATTTTGTATCCAAATACATGACAATTAATTTTTCTCTTTCAAGATGTCTTAACCGCTCCATATAGTAATCGGCAATAGAAGAAGGCTTGTCAAAACGTAATCCTGAATATGCGTCAACAGACGCAATCCGTTTTGCCAGTTCTGCAATACACAATATCTGGACTGCCTTGACCTTTCCGATTCCCTTTATTTTTAAAAGCTGTTCTTTTGATAAATGCATTATGGAAAGAAGGCTGTCCTGACCGCCTTCCCCTTTCAGAATCTGATTGGATAAATCTGATGCACTGATTCCGTTTGTCCCTGTTCTTAAAATAACGGATAATAATTCATTATCTGTCAAAAAATCAGGTCCATTTGCAAAACATTTTTCATATGGACGTTCATTGACAGGTATATCTTTCATTCTTTTCATATGCCTCCACTTCTGTCTCTCTCCAAGTACAGGCACTTTATCCTTGAAAATACAACGCATGCTTCCATGTGGCGCACTTCTTGTATTTCCTTCTGATATATTATTGTATCACAATAAAAAAACGGTGTATACGTTTTTTACAATAAAAGACAATTAAAAACAAAAGGTCATTCTATTGTAATTAAATCGTCATTTATCATATATTGCAACGCTTTTAAAATTCCAAGCTTTGCATGGTGCCATGTAAGACCTCCCTGAAAATATACGGCATAAGGCGGTTTCATCGGACCGTCTGCACTTAATTCAATGGACGATCCCTGAACAAAAGCTCCTGCAGCCATGATTACCGGCGCATCATATCCGGGCATGTCCCATGGCTCGGGAGTCAGATGACTGTCAACAGGTGCGGCAGCCTGAATTCCTCTGCAAAATGCAATCACGCATTTCGGATTTTCAAACTCTACTGCCTGAATAATGTCATGACGGGGTTCCTTTCCGTCAGGAAATACTTTAAAATGAAATTTTTCAAATATGTTTGCAGCAAATATCGCCCCCTTCAGAGCACCTGCCACCACATTCGGTGCAAGAAACAACCCCTGATAAAATGTATTAATGATGCCCAGATTTGCTCCGACTTCCTTTCCCAATCCCGGAGCAGTAAGTCGATAGGCACAGTTTTCAATACATTTTTTTGTCCCGCATATGTATCCTCCGATAGGTGCCAATCCGCCGCCCGGATTTTTTATCAGAGAGCCAACCACCATATCTGCACCGACATCAGATGGCTCAATGGTTTCCACAAATTCGCCATAACAGTTATCCACCATAACAATGACATCCGGATTGATTGCTTTCACTGCCTGAATAGCCTGACCGATTTCTTCCACAGATAAAGTCGGTCTTGTCGCATAGCCTTTCGAGCGCTGGATGCCTACTAACTTTACATCTTTTGTGATTTTTTTCTTTATCCCATTAAAATCAAAGGAACCGTCAGCAAGCAAGTCTGCCTGATCATAGCTAATGCCATATTCTGCAAGACTTCCTGTGGATTCTCTTATGCCGATAACTTCTTCCAGAGTATCATAGGGCTTTCCCGAAATATATACCATCTTATCACCGGGTCTTAAATTTGCAAAAAGCGCCAGTGCCAATGCGTGAGTTCCGCAGGTGATCTGTGGTCTTACGAGGGCATCTTCCGTGTGAAACACATCCGCATATACCTTTTCTAAAGTGTCTCTTCCGATATCGTTATATCCATATCCGGTGGAGGTTGTAAAATGTGCTTCGGCAACTTTATTTTTCTGCATTGCATTTATGACCTTTAATTGATTATATTCTGCAATTTTGTCTATTCTGTTAAATCTTTCCTTTAATTTTTCTGTAATTTCAACGGAAAAATCATATACTGCTTCAGATATTCCAAGTTGTTTATACATTTCTTTTAATTCCGTCATTTTTTCTTTCATCCTTTTATTATGTTTCTTTTTTTTAAAATCATTATCATGGCATTTAACATTTTTGATTTGTCATAATCATTTTCATCCCATCTTATCATATCTACGCATTTCTCCCGCCGAAACCATGTCAGCTGTCTTTTTGCAAAATGACGCGTATTCTTCTTGATTAATTCCACAGCTTCTCCCCTGGAAACGTGTCCTTTGAGATACTCTGCCATTTCTTTATAACCGATTCCCTGCATGGAAACAAGATTTGTGTCATAGCCCATATTCAGAAGTCGTTTTACCTCGTCTTCCAGCCCTGCATCCATCATTTTGTCAACACGGGAATTTATCCGCGAATAAAGCTGTTCTCTTTCATCATTCAACACAAAATAGGCAAAATTATAAGGAGAAGAATTTTCTCTCTGTATTTTATTATGTTCTGACATCAGCTTGCCGGTATCATGATGGTATTCCAGTGCCCTTATAACTCTTTTCACATTATTTTTATGAATATTTTTTGCAGACCGGGGATCGATTTCTTCCAGTAACTTGTGCAGATACGAATTTCCTTTTTCCTCAGCAAGCTTTTCCAGAGATTTTCGATAATCATGATTATCATCTGTCTCATCAAACCTTATATCATAAAGAACCGACTGAATATAAAACCCTGTTCCGCCTACAATAATTGGAATTTTCCCTTTCGCATAAATTTCATCCATACATTTTTTTGCCATTGTCTGAAATATATGAACATTAAATTCTTCATCCGGTTTCAGAATATCAATCAGATAGTGCTTAATCCCCTGCATCTCCTGACGGGTGATTTTTGCCGAACCAATATCCATATACTTGTAAACCTGAACGGAATCAGCACTGATGATTTCGCCATGAACCTTTTTTGCCAATTCGATGGATAGTTCTGTTTTCCCTACTGCAGTGGGCCCGGTTATTACAATTAGTTTTTTCATGCTGCTCCTATATTATTCGTTTAAATTTTTTCTCTAACTCATATTTACTCATTGAAATAATTGTCGGTCTGCCATGGGGGCAATTATATGGATTCTCAAGAGATAAGAGCTGGTCAATCAGCGCGTCAATCTCCGGGACGGATAATTCATTATTTCCTTTTACAGCCGCCTTGCAGGACATTGACGCTATCTTTTCAGTAATGATATCCGGAACCATTCTTCCGGATTCATTGGAAAGGTTATCAATAATTTCCATCAAAACTTCATCGCTGTCAAGAGTATATAAATCCGACGGCACACCTCTCACAGAATAATCCTGTCCGCCAAAAGATTCTATTTCGAAACCGATTTCCTTAAAATTATCCATATATTTTTCAAGCAGTGCGGCTTCATTCATGGAAAGATTCAAAATAATCGGCGGATTTATCATCTGTGTGCTGATTTCTTTTTTCTTTAACTTTTCCATAAGCGCTTCGAACATAACTTTTTCATGCGCTGCATGCTGGTCTATAATGTACATTTTATCGCCATACTCGATAATCCAATACGTATCAAAAACCTGACCGATTATTTTATGCTTTGGTCTCGCCGCTTCACTTAAAAACTCGGCATAAACAGATGTCAGTTCCTGTTGCACGGGAGCAGCGGCGGATTTCTCGCTTTCAACGGCATGAATCATTGCCTTTTTCGTCAGTTCTGCTTCTGCGTTATAATTTTCTTGTTCTCTTATAATATTTTTCCCATTTGTATTGGACAAGGCGCTGTAATCAATATCACCAATTACCTGATTTTTCTCAGTCAAATGTCCGACTGTTTTTAAATCATTGGTCTGAAGCCCCGATTCTCTTTGGTTGTTTCCCTGATTTCTTTTTACCTCAAAAGGTTCCGGTAAACGCTCAACTGCTTTCTGTACTGTTTTTGTTTTATTTTCATCTAACGCAACTTTTATAATATTAGGCTTCTCAATTAGTGTCTGCCGGATTGTCTCCACAATACACGGATAGATATTTT
>CALWNA010000226.1 GCA_944382505.1 uncultured Lachnospiraceae bacterium | reverse complement strand
TGCCATTTCCCATCCATTCATAAAGAACTCAAAACGTTCAACATATTCAGGATTATCCGGCTTCTTCTTTGTAAGCGGCGAGATTTCAATTGGATGGTCCATAATAAATGTAGGCTGAACAAGATGTTCTTCTACAAATTCTTCAAAGAACAGATTCAGGATGTCCCCCTTCTTGTGACGTTCTTCGAATTCAATATGATGCTCTTTTGCCAAAGCTCTTGCCTGCTCCAAATCTTTTACTTCATTCCAGTCAATGCCTGAATATTTCTTAACGGCATCAACCATTGTCAGTCTTTCAAAAGGTTTTCCCAGATCCATCTCTATTCCGTTATATGTAATAACTTCACTACCACATACAACCTTTGCAAGATGTCTGTAAAGATTTTCTGTCAAGTCCATCATTCCGTTATAGTCTGTATATGCCTGATAGAGTTCCATCAACGTAAATTCCGGATTGTGTCTTGTGTCAACGCCTTCATTTCGAAACACTCTGCCAATCTCATAAACTTTCTCGAGACCGCCTACAATCAGTCTTTTCAGATAAAGTTCCAATGAAATACGCAGTTTAACATCTTCATCTAATGAATTGTAATGTGTATTAAAAGGACGGGCGGAAGCTCCCCCTGCATTGTGTACAAGCATAGGAGTTTCAACTTCCATAAATCCCTGTCCGTCAAGATATTTTCTGATTTCACTTATAATCTTTGAACGTTTAATGAATGTTTCCTTGGAATCCGCATTCATAATAAGGTCAAGATATCTCTGACGATATCTCAGATCTGTATTTGTGAGTCCATGATGCTTTTCCGGCAGAATCTGAAGACTCTTTGTAAGCAGTGTTACCTCTGTTGCATGGATGCTCATCTCACCGGTTTTCGTCTTGAATGGATACCCTTTAATACCAACGATATCACCGATGTCCATTTTTTTGAAATCTTTATATTCTTCAAAAGGTTCTTCTCCTAATTCATTTCTTGCAACGTAAACCTGAATATTTCCTTCCAAATCCTGAACATTGCAAAAGGAAGCCTTTCCCATGACTCTCTTTAACATGATACGTCCGGCAATCGATACTAATTTGGAAGGGTCTTTGATTAATTTTCCTTCTTCGTCATGTTTTGCTTCCAACGCATCAAAGTTTTCTTTAATTTCCATACTGTGATGTGTCACATCATATTTTGTAATCAGGAAAGGATCCTTTCCTCTCTCCTGCAGATCAGCAAGCTTTTCACGACGTACCTTTAAAAGCTGCTTTACATCTACCTGCTGTCCGTTATTATTCTGCTGTGCCATTACATAAACTCCTTAAAGTATATTTTCCTTTATAAAACCGGCGGAAGAATATTTCATACAATCCGTCGGCGAATCTATTTTCTGAATATCGAAAAACTGATCTATTTCTTTTTCTTAATATCCAAAATTTTATATTTCGATATGCTGTCTCCCATTTCCACTTCAACGACATCGCCGATTTCGTGTCCGATCAGAGCCTGCCCCAATGGCGATTCATTCGAAATCTTACCGCTTAAACTGTTTGTCTGCGTGGAACCGACGATACTGAATTCAAGATCTTCATCATACTCAAAATCATGTATCTTAATATGACATCCAACGTTAATTTTTTTATCATCTATGTCGTCCTCTCCAACGACTTCTACATTTTTAAGAATGGTCTCAATTTCTTCAATTCTTGCTTCAATATCTCTCTGCTCGTCTTTTGCTGCATCATACTCAGCATTTTCAGATAAGTCTCCCTGTTCTCTTGCTTCTTTAATTTTCTGAGCAACTTCTTTACGTTTTACAACCTTTAAGTCTTCTAACTCTGTTTCTAATTCCTGAAGCCCCTCATGAGTAAGTATATTCTTCTTTACGCTATCTGCCATTTTAATTTCCTCCATTCAAAAGTTCGTTCAAAGTTTTACACTTTATAATAGCTTAACAAATATCTGTTGTCAACTAAATTTCAAGGGTGCAGTACCTTTGCGTGCAATACATTTCTACTTAAAATTTCTATAATTTTGATTCTATTAATTGTGCAAGAGATTCCCAACTGACAATCTCATTACATCTGCGCCGCAATTCCGCCGAGTGCGGCAGCCCCTGGGTATACCATGCAATATGTTTTCTCATCTCTCGGACACCGGTATACTCTCCCTTGTAGTCAATCAGCATTTTTGCGTGTTTTAAAATCATTTTCTTTACCTCTTCTGAGGACGGTTTATCTTCTAAAATACCCGTTTCCAGATAAGTGTTAATCTGCTGAAATATCCACGGATTGCCTCTTGCCGCTCTTCCGACCATCAGACCATCACATCCGGTATACTCCTTCATTGCCCCGGCATCCTCCGGGCGAAAAATATCACCGTTTCCAATGACCGGGATGCTGACCGCTTCCTTCACTGCCTTTATTACATCCCAGTCAGCTTTTCCACTGTAATATTGCTCCCTTGTTCTTCCATGCACGGCAATGGCAGACACACCACAACTTTCGGCAATCTTAGCAATTTCTACAGCCTGACAATCCTCATTTCCAAAACCTTTTCGGATTTTAACAGTGACAGGCTTTTTAATTGCCCTGACCATTTTCGTCAGGATTTCTTCCACCAGTTTCGGCTGTGTAAGAAGATAGGATCCTTCGTGGTTATTAACAATTTTCGGTACAGGACATCCCATATTAACATCAATAAAATCACAAGGGCCTTCCGCTACCTGCGCTCCGATTTCTGCCATAATATCCGGATCTGAGCCAAAAAGCTGTATTGCAATAGGATGTTCCTTTTCTTCAATATTCAATAGTATATTCGTATTTTTATTTTTATACAAAATTGCTTTGGCACTTACCATCTCCGTATACAAAAGGCCGCATCCCTGCTCCTTGCAAAGCAGACGAAATGGCAGGTCCGTCACACCTGCCATTGGTCCCAATGCCAAATTATTTTTTATTTCAACATTGCCTATTTTCATATTATTTCCTGTTTTTCTCGTAGATAATTCGCATTCCCTGCAAAGTCAGCTCATTATCATACACATCTATTCTGTCAGTATTTTCATAAATTATGCGTCCCATCCCACCGGTGGCAATCACCTTAAGATTTTCCAGACCGCTTTCTTTTTTCATTTTATCGATAATATATTCTGTCTGCCCGATATAACCGTATACAATACCGGCCTGCATACTGCTTATTGTGTCTTTTCCAAGAATGGAGTCCGGTTTTTTAATTTCTACTTCCGGCAGCTTCGCCGTCTCATTCCATAACGCCTTAGCGCAAATCCGGATACCCGGCGATGTGACGCCTGCATCAAAGGTTCCATGAGGTCCGATAAGGTCGTAGGTTGTAGCAGTTCCAAAATCAATCACAATACACGGGCCACCATAAATCTCATATGCAGCCACCACATCCACAATACGGTCAGAACCCACTTCTCTCGGATCCGTTCGATTGATTTTGATTCCTGTTTTTGTTCCCACACCCACAACAATCGGGTGAAACCCAAAATACTTAATAATACCACTGTTCAGCGAATACATAACCTTTGGAACAACAGAAGAAATAATTACATCGTCGATATTCTTAATATCGATTCCTTTTCTCGCTATAATTTCCGCAATCAATGAGCCATATTCATCTGAAGTTCTTGCCATCTGGGTTGTTATTCTAAATGTGGCGAATACTTTTTCACCTTTGAACAATCCTAATGTAATATTTGTATTTCCAACATCCACTGTAAGTAACATTATTCTTCTCCTAATACAAACACTCTATAATACATTTCCAAAGATTCCAGCAGGTCTCTTTTTTCCATCTGAATCTGCCTGATTTTCAGTCCGCTTCCGATATCGTCATATAACAGATCCCCTTCGTCCGCCTCGGTGATGAATTGAAGACTGCCATCCTCCTGAAACTCCAATAAAAGAATGCCGCCGACTTCTTCTGTAAAAAGTACGCACATAATCTGCAATTCCTGTTTAATCTGTTCCGGAAGATTGGAAAACCGTTCATTTAAATAATATTTCTTTTCGTAGGAGTTCGCCCCACACAAAACCATCTTATCATCAAACATAACTCTTTCCTGTCAACAATTCCTTAATCTTTAATCACTTCTGCCAGTGCCTTGACAGTTCCGGCAATTCCCTGAATTTCTGACGGAATAATAATCTTTGTTGCCTGACCGTCCGCCGCTGCTGCAAAGGCTTCCAGGCTCTTAAGTGTAAGAACGGACTGATCTGCGCCTGCTTCCTTGATTACCCTAATCCCATCGGCTGTGGCCTGTTGTACTTTGAGAATGGCTTCCGCCTCACCTTCCGCTTCAAGAATCCTTTTCTGTTTTTCGGCATCTGCATTCAGAATGGCCGCTTCTTTATTTCCTTCTGCAATCAGAATCGCCGATTTCTTTTCCCCTTCTGCTCTGAGAATCTGTTCACGTTTTTCACGCTCAGCTCTCATCTGTTTTTCCATCGCTTCCTGAATATCTCTTGGCGGAATAATATTTTTCAGCTCAACTCTGTTAACCTTAATTCCCCACGGGTCCGTAGCAACGTCCAGTTCTGTACGCATTCTCGCGTTAATTGTCTCTCTTGAAGTAAGTGTTTCATCAAGTTCCAAATCGCCGACAATATTTCTAAGCGTTGTAGCTGTCAGATTCTTAATGGCCACAATAGGATTCTCAACACCGTAAGCATAAAGCTTCGGATCTGTAATCTGGTAGAAAATAATTGTATCAATCTGCATTGTTACATTATCCCTTGTAATAACCGGCTGTGGTTCAAAATCCGCAACCTGCTCTTTTAAATTGACTCTTCTGGCAACTCTGTCAAGAAACGGAATCTTAAAATGTAATCCTACCGACCAGGTCTCTTTGTAGGCTCCCAGTCTCTCAATTACAAAAGAATGTGCCTGTGGTACAATCTTTACACAAGTAGAAACGACTACAATCGCCAAAATAATAACTATGATTAAAAATATCATATATTTTTCCTCCTCTTTTTATAAGTCATCATGCTCTTTTTACAATCGCCTTTACACCTTCTATGGAAACTACTGTTACAAGTGTATCCTTTGGAATCACATCACCGTCTGCGCTTCGGGCAGTCCATTCCATACCGTCAACAATAATCAGTCCTGTGGCATTAACATTATTAATTTCCATTAAAACTTTACCGGTCTTGCCTTCCATGGAATCAACATTTGTCTTCTCTGCCTTATTGTTAACATACTTTAATGCAAAAGGACGCACAAATATCAGAACTAATATGGTTACAACGATAAACACCAGTGCCTGGACAATCCAGTTGCCGCCCAAAAGAGACACAACGCATCCTGCCAACGCACCGACAGCAAACCATATGCAGGTCAATCCAAGTGTCGCCAGCTCCAACGCGGCAAATATTACAAATATGATGAGCCAGCCAATATAATTCATCCTATTTACCCCTTCCTTTATTATAGTAGCTTCATTCTATCATTTATACATAAAAAAAGAAACCCCATTTACACAGGATTCCTTATTGGAAACTTATCATGCTTATTCTGTAAATTCCACAAATTCCGAATTGATAAATCCTTTTTTCCCGTCAAAATTAATTTCAAGCCAGTCTCCATTGATGGAGATAACCTCAAATTCCTGATTCATCACTGCCGATCCGATAGTTTCTGATTCCAGAGAAGCCTCTGCTCTTACATTAAGAGAATCTGCCGTAACCTTCACTTTTGTACCTGAAGTCTGCTCTGTTTCCTGTGCCGAAGTCTGTACTTCTGTTGTATTTGTCTCTGCTGTGTTTGCTTCTGTCGTAGCTGCTTCCGTCATTTCGGTCTCATCCGCATCTGACGTAAACGTCTCTGTAGCTGCTACCTTTTGACTGGAACTGTTTTTTATGTCAACGGATTCGGTTGCTGCTGATGTAAGCTGCGAATCATCAACATATGCAATTTTATCCGTTCTGTTTGCCGCTGCTGCGATTGTTATGACGGAGGCCATAACAAAAATGATAGTATACATAATGGCATTTCCATGTTTATATATATTGCTCTTTAACTTTCTTTTTTCAAATCTTTCCATTATAATCTTAACGACCTTTCATCTTAAGTTTTTCAAATAAATTTATACACGCTATGCGTGGGAATTCTATCAGACTTTCGACACGATGTCAAATGATTTTTTTGATTTTTTATGAACTTTTTGACATATTGGCTGTTTTTTTTTCATAT
>CALWNA010000225.1 GCA_944382505.1 uncultured Lachnospiraceae bacterium | reverse complement strand
TATCCTGTTTATTGATGCCAGCAAAGAATTTAAGTCGGGTAAGAATCAGAATACCCTTGAGGATGAGCATATTGAGAAGATTGTAAAAGCGTACACCGACAGGGTGGACATTCCGAAGTTTGCACATATGGCAACGATGGCTGAAATTGAAGAGAATGGCTGGAATCTGAATATTCCGAGATATGTGGATACCTTTGAGGAAGAAGAGCCTGTGGATTTGGTTGCTGTGAAGGCAGAAATCAAAGAAATTGCTGTGAAGAAGCAGGCTGCGATTGATAAGGCAGAAGGATTTTTGAAAGAACTGGGATTGTAAGGGAGATGATAAAATGTTAGCATATGATGAAAATGGAATTATGATAGAATTTTATGAACAAGAGGGAATTGTAAAATGTTCACATTGTAATAGGTTGTATAAGCAACGTACAGAAGAACAGATTCCAGGATTTAGGGAAGTTGATGATGATATTTGTCCGTATTGTAATAAAAGCAATGGGCGTAGTGGTGACATTGAGTTTTATAATTATCCACTTACAGATGTAGAATTGTCAGAGTTGATAAAAGATAAGTAGGTGATTTGAATGAAAATTGGAAGAAATGACCCGTGTCCATGTGGGAGTGGAAAAAAGTATAAATATTGTTGTATGAATAAGTCTAAAACATACATTAAGGATGGTGCATCAGAGATTGAGGCAATTCGTAATATTGTGAAACAGCAAGGATATGAAACGGATATTGCTGATGTATTATGTAATTTGATGCGATATATGAAGGAAAAACAATGGATGGGTGCATGTCATGCAACAGCTGCCGTCATTTATGTTGCTTTGTCAGAACTTGGTCATAAACCTAGCGTTTGTATTGGGGAAGTTAAAGATGAAATGGTTGGTTTTTTTGACCATTCGTGGATTGAATTAGACGGAAAAATTATTGATTTAGCCTGTGCAATCACATTGATGGGAGGACGACCAGTAAATGCACCGATAATTTTTGATATTGATAGTTTTACCGGTGAACACTATGAAATGAATTATGGAATCTATTTTTCGGGTTTGGATGAAGTTGCTAATTATATTTTAAATATCCCATTTACTGATTATTTGGATAGTTATCCAGATGAAAAGAATGGGCTTTGGAAAATTGTAGAAATTGTTCTTGATAAGAAAGTAGATGTGCCTTTATTGAGGAATAAGTATAGAAGTGTACAATGGAAATATATTCATCCGGAGGAGAAGTAATGATACAGATAAGAGAACCTGAATTAAGATTTAAAGCGGATGACGGAAGTGAGTTCCCAGAGTGGGAAGAGAAACGGTTGGGAGAATTATTTACACGAATTGTAGAAAAGAATCGGACAGACTTATCGCCTTTGACTATAATTCAAGGGCAAGGAACTGTTAGGCGAGATGAATCGGATAGGCGTATAGCGTATGACAAGAAAGGTTTAAAAAACTATAAAGCTGTAAAAAAAGATGATTTTATTGTTCATCTGCGTTCATTTGAAGGTGGATTGGAAATTGCGAATCAGGATGGAATTGTAAGCCCTGCTTATCATGTGTACAGAGGTAGTAGTAATGTTTGTTCGCAGTTTTATTATCCTTATTTTCGTTCCAATAATTTTATTAAAGGGCGTTTGGCAATTTGTGTTACTGGTGTGAGAGATGGGAAAAATATAGAAATGGATACGTTTGATGAGTTGTTATTACCTTGTCCTTCACTTCCCGAACAACAGAAAATCGCATCATTCTTATCCACGATTGATGAGATTATCCAGTCCACAGAGTCCGAACTGAACGCATGGCAGGAACGCAAAAAGGGCGTGATGCAGAAAATTTTTAATCGTGAGGTGCGGTTCAAAGCAGATGACGGAAGTGAGTTTCCGGAGTGGGAAGAGAAACGGTTGGGAGAAGCTTGTGAGTATGGGAAAAGACATGGAACTGGACAGAATTATGTTGGTACAGAAAATATGTTTAGTGCTTTCGGTGGCGTAATTATTGAAAACACAGAGTCGGAATGTAATGGGATTTTATATTCATCAGGTGATATACTGATGTCCAATATTCGTCCATATTTAAAGAAAGCCTGGTTAGCAGACCGTGAAGGAGTATGTAGTACAGATGTGCTTGTATTTCGTCCTATAAAGATAGAATCTGAATATTTATATTGTCTTATTGCATCGGATTTTTTTATTACAAAGGTTATGTCGGCTGCTAAAGGGTCAAAGATGCCGAGAGGTGATAAGAAGCATATTATGGAAATTCCTGTTTCCGTTCCTTCACTTCCCGAACAGCGCAAAATTGCTGATTGTTTGTCATCATTAGATGATGTTATCAACCAGATAAAGGCTGAACTTTCAGCATGGAAAGAGTTCAAAAAAGGTCTGTTACAGCAGATGTTTGTATGAATATTTTCTGGGGAATCCAGATGGAATTTTATAAGAAATTGTGATACAATTTGAGTGAAAAAATAAAATAAAGTTGTTCATGTCTGAAATCCGAGGGAACGTTGCAGGT
>CALWNA010000224.1 GCA_944382505.1 uncultured Lachnospiraceae bacterium | reverse complement strand
GTAACAACTACCAGAAGAAAACATCCTGCAAGAAATATCACATTATTGGCAAACCATGGTACCAGACCAAAAAATAAATACCATACGATTAATATTCTGGGATCTAATTTTGCAATGACTGTATCATCATTGCCGTAGGCATTTTTTAATACCTGATTGCGCAAAAAATCCAGTGATATTTTATCTAATATATTCTCTGAAAGTTTTTTCTTTACCTTTTCCATCCGTCAAACTCCATTTCTTTCAATTACGCAAAACTCTGCAGAAATTCTTCCACGGTATAGCAAAATGCTTTTTCATTTAATGCTTTTCCCATTGAAAAAATCTCCGGTGGTCTGATTCCCACCTTGTCTACAACATCTTTGTTACCAAAAATTTCATTACGGCTGCCATCGGCGATTATATTTCCCTGATATAAAACGACAATTCTTTCTGCCCATTCTGAAACAAGCTGCATATCATGGGTTGCTATCATAACCGTATCCGTTACATCGGCCATTTCTTTCAACGTTCTCATAATTTCTTTACGCGTCGCAATATCAAGATTTGCCGTCGGTTCATCAAGTAATAAGATTTCCGGATTGAGTGCCACACCAATTGCCAGACTTGCTCTGCGCATCTGACCTCCTGACAATAATCTGCCGTCACGGTTTTTTATTGCAGTCAATCGAAATCTTTCCAATAACGCCTCGGTTCTTAACTTCCAGTCTTCCACCCCACGCACCTGCATGGCAAAAGCAATGTCTGCTTCTATCGAATCTTTAATAAACATATCTTCAGGATTTTGATATACCATAGATACATATTTTGACAGTTTTTCAGGCTTTGTCTTATGCACAGGTATCTCTTTCAAAAAGATCCGTCCCTCATTTGGCTTGAGAAGACCTGTCATCAGTTTCATCATAGTAGACTTTCCGGCTCCGTTAGAGCCGATAAGCGCTATTTTTTCTCCTTTATGAATATCCAGATTAAGATGTTCATATATTTTTTTTGGTTCCCCTTTCACCGAACGGTAAAAAACTGATACATCCTGAAAGGAAACTGACACTTTTGTTCCCTTAGATTTATTTTCCTGAATTTGAGGATTTAAAAACTGCAATTCCTTAAACACTTCTTTACCCGACGGAATCGTAGATGGAAGCATCACATCCTTAGACAATTTCCCCATTCTCTGCAAACTGTGCGCCGCCAGTGTCACCTGCGGGGGATAAATATTGCTTTCCTGTAAGTCCTCCACCTTATCCAGCGCTTTTTCCGTAGGAAGAATCCATTCTACGTGACCATTTTTTAACAATATTACATTTTTACAATAATCCGCAATATATTCCGTATGATGCTCTATTACAATAATTGTTTTCCCCAGACGTTCATTTAAATCTTTTAATATACCATATATTAAATCAGCATGTCGGGGATCTAACTGCGCAATAGGTTCATCTAAAATCAATATTTCCGGCTCTAATGATACGGCCCCGGCTAATGCCAGCAGGTGGGTCTGACCACCTGAAAGCTGCCATACGTATTCATCATCTTTTCCTTCAAGGCCACAGTCTTTCAATGATTGTCTGCCCCGTTCCAAATAATCGGGCATGGCATAATTCATACAGGCATAAGATGCATCATCCAATACTGTAGGGCGGACAATTTGATTCTCAAAATCCTGATATACATATCCGACTATTTTTGCCAGTTTTCCAATATCGACAGTTTTCGTATTCACGCCGTCTGCCCATATTTCTCCCTCAAAATTTCCTCTGATAAAATGAGGGATTAAACCATTCATAGCTTTACAAAGCGTAGATTTACCACAACCGTTGTTGCCAACGATTGCAATAAAATCTCCTTTTTGAATTTTTAAATCCACTTTATTTAATGTGGGAGCTTCCGCTCCCGGATATGTAAATGTCAAATTTTTAATTTCTAATATATTCATAAGCTTTTATCTTTAAACCTGTGCCTTCTGTGCCCGTTTCTTCATCGCTGTCAATACAATAACCGCCAATACTGCTGCCACAACCATACCGACTGCTATAGCACCCGTTCCTTCTGCCCATTCGGCTTCCCAGTCTATTAATTTCAGTCCGCTTTCTGCTAAAAATTCTGCTGCAATGGCACCGACAAATGCTGCGATGCACCCGATTATCATTTTTAATCCAATCGGAGAAAGCGCTGTGTTTTCCGTTCTCGGTTGCATGCCGAGAAGCGGCTCAATTTTTCCATAAAGTCTTGGAACTAAAAATAAGGTTGGAAGCATACAGAAAAGTATTCCGGAGAATAGTACATCATTTAAAAATGCAAATCCTTCTGTCACAAATACCGATTCCGGAAGTCCTGCAACTGCTTCGAAATCTTCTACTGCAAACTGGACTTTTAAAATATCCACTACAGTTCCGATAAACTGCTGAACAATCACCCCAAATATTGCCGCAAATCCGACCATCTTTTGATTCTTAGGATTTCTGACAAGACGTCCTGCAATATATACACCAATCGTAACAGATATAAATTTTTCGACTTCCCCGAGTCCGCCAAACTGACCTAACATAATTTCACTGAATACTAATTCCCCGGTAGCTGCACCCAATGCTGCGGACAGCGGATCGAAAAGCATAGCAAGTACCAATGGAATAAATAAAAAATATTCTACGGAAAACTCTACGATACCTACCTGAAATTTTGGAATCAATTCGGTAAATAACGTCGCCAATCCATAAAGCGACATGGTAAGTACAAATACCATTAATTTTTGAGATTGTGTTGCCTGTTCTTTTTTCATATAATTTCTCCTTTTTTACTTTTTTCATAGGTTCTCTGACACTATTTTCATTTTAACAACAACGTGATTATATCTACTTTCTGTAAAGTCAAATACCTATACGTAGTTAAAGAAAAGTAAAATAAATATTTCAAATGTTAAGAAACTTATTTTCATATTTATCTTTATATATGGTAAAATATATCTATAAATATTTTCGTAATAAAGGAGTAAACTATGCCTGCTATATACGCACACAATAAGTTTGGAAAATTTGTCATTGCGAAATTGCCTGTCCGGGAAAAAGCAATTATAAAAAAATATCCGAGAGCTTTCCGAATCGGACTTCAGGGACCGGATTTTTTATTTTTTTACAGAGCATTTTCCAAAAATAAAATTAATCGTATTGGTGTTTATTATCATCATCACGACATATATCCGTTTATACAGAATGCTCTGGATGTAATAAGAGATTTTGGAGAGGACAGCAGTCAGTACAGCTATATTCTCGGTTTTATCTGCCACTTTGCGCTGGATAATGCGTGCCATCCTTTTGTAAATGAAGCTATGAGAATTACCGGATGCGGACATGTGGAAATTGAGGGGGATTTAGATCATCTGATTCTTTCTTCCGAAGACTATGCTCCGGAATACTATCCAATGGATAAACTTGTTCCGACAGATTTCGATACAGCACTGAGCATGGCCCCCTTTTATGAATCATTATCCGTGCATAAAATACAGATTTCTTTAAGATGGATGCGCCGTATCAAGCATTTTTTTGTGGCACCCGGACTGTTGAAACGCTCACTCATTGATTTATTAACTCATGCCACACTGCATTATAAACGTCTGAACGGACATGTGATTCAGCCTACGGCAAACAAAAAATGCAGAAAAGAGACAAAACACCTTTATAAATTATTAAAGGCAGCTGTCCCAAACGCCGTATCACTGATTCAAAATTTTAATGCTGCACTGAAATCTGACTGTCTGTCAGATGATTTTCACAAAGATTTTAACGGGAATATATTTTCAGCAGATGATATTAATCTCTAATACCACTGCTCATATTTTCACATATCAAAATATGCGCGGTTAATTTTCTTTTGCATGATTCAAACTTTGCAAAAAGAAAAATCTTTCACCCATACTTAAAAAGCCTGTTGCGTCTTGTTTTTACTGACACAACAGGCTTTGATTTATTTTATTTTTGTATGCTTTACTTTACTCCATTTCTTTGAGTAAATCTTCTTTTTAGAACTGTCAACTTTGTATGCCTTTACTCTGAAATAATATGTCTTTTTTGATTTCAGCTTTTTAATTGTAATTTTTGTTTTCTTTGTTGTCTTGGTCTTTGTTTTTTTCTTTGTAAACTTCTTCGATGTGGAATACTCTATCTTATAACCTTTTGCAGCAGATATTTTTTTCCATCGAATTACCGCTTTCTTTTTTCCCTTTTTTACAGACTTTATTGTCATTCTCTTTGGTGCTGTAACCTTTTTGGTTGTCGTAGTCGTTGCAGGTGCCTCCACCGTTACAGCTCTTTTAATATTATAGCTACGGGTTCTGACTGCGCCAAACCAGAAATTAAGATCCACACGTCCATTAATTCCATCTACCGTGCCGTCGGAAGTACATTGCCACATCTGATATATCCCTCCATATGTACATGCACTATTGTTATATTGCGCAACCCACTTATACCATAAAAGATTATTGGAAATATCGGAGTGAATGTAATTGTTCCACCAATTTAAGTTTGCATAAATACCACATTCGTATCCGGCTGCATCGATTGCCTTTAAAAATGTATTGGCGATATCTCTGCGCAATGCGTCGGACAGATTGGCCTGAGCTGTTTCCTCCATATCAAAATATATCGGAAAATTCAGCGTATGTCCATTTACCAGCCTCAATACATGTTCCGCTTCACTCTGAGCCTGTTCGATAGTCGTTGCATAAGAATAAATATATACCCCGAAAGGAATTCCATATGTTTCGCATCCCGCCACATTTTGTGTCCAGTATCTGTCGTCCTGACTGGTAATATTGTCGCCATATCCGCAGCGAATGATTGCAAAATCCACATCTGTATTTGCAACTTTACTCCAGTCAATGACTCCCTGATGATGACTGACATCGATCCCTTTCATCGTTGCGCCGGAGATAACTTCTCCATTTCCATTTACGAACTGTCCTTGAGCATTTTTTCCCCATGGTTCAACCGTATCTGACTGTTCCGTTGGCATTTCTATTGCATCCGCCTTTGTTTCTGCACTGTACCCAAGAAACCCTGATGTAGTACACAACAATACAACGATTACCAGTACCCACATCTTATTTACGATTCCAAAGTTTTCTTTTTTCATTGTATTATTCCTCTTTTTTTCATTGCGTTTTCATCATATCCTGGACAAAATCATATCCAGTATGGATGATGCCACTTCTTCTTTTGATTGTAACGGAAGTTCCGTCACGTCGTCACTGGTGATAATCGTTACCACATTGGTGTCTGTACCAAAACCCGCCCCCGGAACTTTGAGATTGTTTGCACAAATCATATCCAGTTTCTTCTTCTCCAATTTTGCCTTGGAATTTTCCACCATGTTTTCGGTCTCCATAGAAAATCCACATACAAACTGATTTTTCTTACGGTCAGACATTGTTCCAAGAATATCTTTTGTTCTTTCCAATTCAAGAACAGATTCTCCGGACTGTTTCTTTATTTTTTCTTCTGCCACAAGCTTTGGCCTGTAATCTGCGACAGCGGCACTCATAATAACAATATCCTGCTCATCGAATATCCGATCCACAGCTTCAAACATTTCCTGCGCACTTGTCACATCCACAATTTTTACAAAATCCGGCTTTTTTATATATGTTCTTCCTGTCACCAGTGTAACATCAGCCCCTCTGAGCATTGCATTGTTTGCAATGGCATATCCCATTTTCCCGGTGGAATGGTTGCTGATAAATCTGACAGGATCAATTTTTTCCATTGTAGGGCCTGCTGTAACAAGCACTTTTTTCCCTGCCAAATCTTTTTTACACCCGATATGTTTCATTATGTAGGAAAGAAGAACCTCCGGTTCAGGCATTTTTCCCTTACCTGTATCTCCACATGCCAGATATCCGCTGGCCGGTTCTACAATCTCATATCCGTATCCCTTTAATTTTTCGATATTATCCTGCACAATAGGATTTTCAAACATATTCGTGTTCATTGCAGGTGCAATAATTTTCGGACATTTTGCCGCCATAATTGTAGTTGTCAGCATATCGTCTGCAATACCGGACGCAATCTTGCCAATAACATTTGCGCTGGCCGGTGCCACCAAAAATAAGTCTGCCTGTTTTGCAAGGGATACATGTTCAACACTAAATTCAAAATTTCTGTCAAACGTATCCACAAGACACTTATGTCCTGTTAACGTTTCAAAAGTAATCGGATTAATAAAATTTGTGGCATTTTTTGTCATAATTACATGAACACTGCAATGTTTCTTTACAAGAGCGCTTGCCAGATTTGCAATCTTGTATGCTGCAATGCTGCCTGTAACCCCTAATACCACAGTTTTTCCCTTTAACATAAATTCTCCTTTTTGAACATATCTATTATTTCACAAAAATTTGATAAAAACAAGGGTAAGATACTTATATGTTTTTTTCTCGAACTGTTATTTCTCCAAGTCAAATAATCTTCCATGTTTTTCATAATTTGTGATTCTTGTAATCTGATTCTTGTCGTCCACAAAAACAACTTTCGGCTGATTTTCTTTGACTTCCTCCGGTGTCATCTGTGCATAGCACATAATTATAATCTTATCTCCTATGTCAACCTTGTGCGCTGCGGCCCCATTCAGACAGATCATTCCTGAGCCTCTCTTACCTGCAATCACATAGGTTTCAAATCGGTTTCCATTATTGATATCTGCAATCTGTACCTTTTCATATTCATAAATACCGGAAGCTTCCATTAAATCTTCATCAATTGTAATGCTTCCCACATAATCCAGTTCCGACTGAACAACCGTAGCTCTATGAATTTTACTCTTTAACATATTTAAATACATCTTCTTTTCTCCCATCATTAATTTTTCTGCGCATAGCGCCCAAACCATGCTTTAACTTCAAAAATGCCTTCGCATTTTTTTGAAGTCCTGTTTTTTTATTTTTTAAGCCATGCCTTAACTTCAAAAATGCTTTCGCATTTTTTTGGAGTCCTTCTTTTTATTTTTTAAGCTATGCCTTAACTTCAAAAATGCCTTCGCGTTTTTTCAGTTAACGGGCTGCGCCCTATGCATCTTCGCTCAAATCCGGCTGGTTGCAAGCAAGCTTTCAACAGCCGATTTGGCTCATCTGCGCATGGCTTAAGCCAAAATAAAGTTGTCGATTAGCCTTGTTTTTCCAATGTATACTGCCATTGCTACCAGCATCGGTGCTTTGATTTCTTTTTGCTGCTGCATTGTAAGTCCATTGACTGCCTTTACGTAATCTATTTTTGCCAAAGGTTCTTTTTCAATGTTTTCTTTCATCTTTGCTACAAGGATATCCGCATCCCGCTCTCCTTGAGCTACCAGCTTTTTGCCAAGTTCGATGGTCTGACTTAAAATCAGTGCCGCTTTTCTTTCCTCCGGAGAGAGATAAGTGTTTCTTGAACTTTTTGCCAGTCCGTCTTCTTCCCGGACAATGGGACATCCAATCACTTCCACGTCCATATTTAAATCCTGAACCATATGCTTGATAATTGCAAGCTGCTGCGCATCTTTCTCTCCAAAATAAGCTCTGTCCGGCTGCACAATATTAAATAACTTATTCACAACTGTGCAGACGCCTCTGAAATGAACCGGTCTGCTTAATCCGCAGAGTTCCTCTGTAAGTACAGACATATCCACATAGGAACTGAAATCATCATGATACATCTCCTCCGGTTCCGGATGAAATATGAGATCTACTCCCAAATCTTCACAAAATTTGCTGTCCTTTTCCAAATCTCTTGGATAGCTTTCCAAATCCTCTGTGGGACCAAACTGCATTGGATTGACAAAAATGCTGACCACCACTTTGTCATTATCCTCTCGTGCTTTTTTTATCAGACTTCCATGACCTTCATGAAGATACCCCATCGTTGGAACAAGTCCCACACTTTTTCCCTCTTTCTTCCAGGTCTTAACATTGTCTCTGACTTCCTGAATTGTTGTTACCACTTTCATTTTTCAGTCTCCTTTCTTTACCGGATCAAATCTACATTCTTCTTAGGCGGGCAATGCACAGCTTTACTGAGTGCCGGCAAATTTTGCCCGATATCAGCGAATATTATCCTATATATCTGTTAATAAAGTTTATCGATAATTTCATCATCTATTTTATACGTGTGTTCCTCAGCAGGAAAAGAACCTTTCTGAACGGCATCTACGTAATCTCTGAATGCACCTTTCATAACTTCTCCTACATTGGCAAACTGTTTCACGAATTTTGGCACATAATCTGTAAACATTCCCAACATATCCTGAAAAACAAGAACCTGACCGTCACATCCGTTACCTGCACCGATTCCAATGGTCGGAATATCTAATATCTCTGTAATCTTCTTTGCAAGTTTTGCCGGAACGCATTCCAAAACCAACATGGAAGCACCTGCTTTTTGTACTGCCCTTGCATCATCAATAAGTTTCTGCGCCGCATTTTCTGTTTTTCCCTGTACTTTATATCCACCCAATGCATGAATGGATTGCGGGGTCAGACCCAAATGGGCACACACCGGGATAGATGCCTTTACGATGGCTTCAATCTGTGGACAGACTTCTTTTCCGCCTTCCAGCTTAACCATATTTGCATGTCCTTCCTTCATCAGACGTCCGGCATTTACCACTGCGTCGTAAACAGATGTCTGATATGACATAAAGGGCATATCACAAACCAAAAAGATATCTTTGATTCCTCTGGACACCGCCGCACAATGATGTATCATATCCTCCATAGTGACCTGAATTGTATCAGAATACCCGAGCATTGTATTTCCCAGAGAATCTCCCACAAGAATTGTGTTAACTCCCACTTCTTCCATCAGCTTTGCTGTTGAGTAATCATAGCAGGTTAGCATTGTTATTTTTTCCCCTTCCTGCTTTTGTTTCTGCAATGTACTTACTGTATTCTTCATTTTAAAATCTCCTCCATCTCGCTATAATCTCTATCTTTATTTTTTATTTTGGCAATATTTACAACCTGCCTGGATACGGCAATATAAATTTCCCTATCATTTCCCGAAAGTACCGAGAGATGTTTTCGAATTGTACCTATATCATTTCTCTCAATGGGACCTGTCAGCGCCCCTGCAACGCCATCATGAATGATATGCTTAATATTTCCCGAAATAATCGGTACAAGGGCTTTATGGGCAGACACATTATCAAATCCGCATTCCTTTAGCAGTGCTTCACTACTGCTTATAAGTCCTGCAACAAGATTGCTTGCCATGGCTGCCGCCGCATGATATTTCACTTTATCCTTTTTGGAAATAACACACACAGGATTTCCAAAACCTTCTAAAAGCTGTTTTATATCATCAAGTTTTTTTTCCGGACCCTCAATTGTAAAATAACTGTTGGAAAGCTCTTTGTAAGACTGATATTTATTGCTTACTGCAAAGAGCGGATGGATGGAATAACCGTAACTTCCAAATTCGGTTATATCTGTAAAGACTTCTGAAGACAATGCGCCACTGCAATGGCACACTATTTTATTACTTAGAAAAGATACATCAGACCTTTGAATACGTATCGCACAGCTCTCTTTTAACTGATTCCAGACGGTTTCAATCTGTCCGTCCGGCACCGTTAAAAACAGGACATCACTATCCCCTGCCAATTGTTCCATCGTATCATATGAACATGAATTGGTAAATTGTGCTGCCTCTATGGCATCTTCTTTCAACACACTGTAATAGCCCGCAATGTTCTGACCATTATCAGCAAAATACTTTCCCAGGGAACATCCTACCTTCCCTGCACCTATAAATCCAAACTTCATGGGCATCCCTCCTTTAAATAAGTTGGGATAATGAGTCTCATTCGTTAAGATATGAGCTGCAAGCGCTTCAGTTGTCATTCATATAGCTGAATTTCCGGTATAGTTTCTCTCGAATACCATCCGGTGATAATTTATCACATTCTTTAACATTGTGCAAGTATTGAAAAAGAGACTGCAAATATCAGTTTTTGATATTGTCAGTCTCTTTTTGCTCTATCTAATAATATTTTATTAATTACAAATTACTCCGTAGTCGTTCCCTCTGTCTCTGTTGTATCCTCAGAAGCATCGGTTGTTGTCTCTTCCACGGTTGTTGTTTCTTCTGCTGTTGTAGTAGGTTCTGTTCCCTCTCTCTTCTCAACATTCTCAAGAATAAAGTCCTGAACTCTCTGATACAGAACTGCATATTCTACAGTTTCTTTACCGTAATTGGATTCTAACTCTTCCACGGAAAGTGACATCTGCTCCCCAATTGATTCTGCTTCCTGATTATATTCGTCATCGCTTGGTGCAAGTCCTTCTTCGTCCGCAATCGCATTGACAATCATCCTGTACTTTAACGTATCATGAACGCTTTCCACAACGCTTTCCTGTTCTCTCCACTCGTCCTCCGTTAAGCTGCACGCTTCCAGATAAGACTCAAAATCTACGTTGTAACTTGATTCAATTTCAGCCTTGGCATTTTCGAACTGATTTGATTCTTCTTCTTCGTCATATGATACAACTTCACAGGAATCTGCCAGATTTGTCATGACCTTACCCATAATAAAATTGTTGGTATATGTTTCATTCACATATTCCCTGAATCCGTCTACTGTTGTAATGTCGCTCGGCAGACCTAATGACGATGCATTATTTTTAACAATTTTGTTTGTTAATTTTGTCGGTGTTTTTGTGACGGAAAGATTGTTAATCGTAAACGTAAACCATACATCTTTTCCGGCCAACTCAATTTCTTCATCATTTACTGTTGTTGTATTTGCATAATCTTCCGGGAACTGAAGTTTTTCTGTAAATGTATCTCCCACCTTGTGGCCTAAAAGAGCATTGACAAATCCATCAATATATGACGAACCATCAGACGCCATGTTAATTGATGTATCTTCTGCTGTTCCTCCTTCAAAAGCAACCCTTTCACCGTCTACTTCGATTTCACCGGAATAATCCACATTAACGGTAGAATCTTCTTTAACTGTACCCTTCTTTTTTGTCTTTGTTGTAGAAGCCATGGAAAGTACATAGGATTCGATCTGTGCATAAGAACTGTTTACATAACTGTCAAGATCATCCTGATAAACGTAAAGCTGTTCCTTGTAGTCTCCTAATTTTATTTCACCTCCGTTTGATGTTGAAGATGAACTTCCACATCCGATTAAGCCAAGCGCCATAGATGCAGATAAAACAACCGCTAAAAATTTTTTAAACATTTCGTTTCTCCTCTTCTTTTTCTGTATTCTAATCTGCTGAGATAATAAAGCCATCTCTTTCTATATATTATCCAACTGAACGGGCAAAAATATAACGCATCATTTCTTCCCATAAAAAATCAGTTGTATACTTTATGAATACGCATACAACTGATTTTAACATATAATTAAAAATAATAAAAGTATTAATTATAATATTGCCTATCATTTCCTGTTACCCTCTAATCAAGAGAGGAAATGACTGACTTTTTCCGATATTTATTTTTAAATAAGTTTCTTTCCTGTTAGTTTTTCATATCCTTCCAGATAAATCTCAATTGTTTTTTCTTCCACGTCTTTTGGCAGTTTCCAATCATGATCATTGTTTTTCAGCCAGTCACGGGCAAACTGCTTATCAAATGACGGCTGACCATGCCCCGGTTCATATCCATCTGCCGGCCAGAATCTTGAACTGTCCGGAGTAAGCATCTCATCCCCGAGAACTATATTTCCATTTTCGTCCAAACCGAACTCAAACTTTGTGTCTGCAATAATAATTCCACGCTCCAATGCATAGTCTGCGCACTTTGTATAAAGCTTAATTGTATATTCCTTAAGCTTTGCAGCATACGCTTCGCCTTTTCCCGGAAATTCTTTTTCTAACACTCCAATGCTTTGCTCATAGGAAATATTTTCGTCGTGATCACCAATTTCTGCCTTTGTAGATGGTGTATAGATCGGCTCCGGAAGCTTATCAGATTCTTTTAATCCTTCCGGAAGCTTAATTCCGCATACTGTACCGTTTTCCTGATAACTTGCCCAGCCGCTTCCTGTAATATATCCCCGCACAATACACTCAATTGGAAGCATTCGTAATTTTTTACACATCATACTGTTGCCGTCAAATTTCGGCTGTCTGAAATATTCAGGCATATCATTTACATCTACGGAAATCATATGATTTGGAACGATGTCTTCTGTCATGTCAAACCAGAATTTTGACATCTGTGTAAGAACGGTTCCCTTCTTTTTAATTACATTTTTTAAAATAACATCAAAGCAGCTGATTCTGTCTGTCGCCACCATAATGAGGCTGTCCCCATTGTCATAAATCTCTCTTACTTTTCCCTCTTTTATCGGTTTCATTATTCTTTCCTTTCCTTATTACTTTTTATCGGCAAAACCCGATTCCGCTTCACTTTATCTCGCTGTATCTGTGCTTCAAATGAGTATGCTGTTTTACACGTTTATTTCTGCCCTCATGCCCAACAGTTCTTTATTTTCATCCAGGATTGGTTGAATGACCTCTGATAAAAATTCATCCACCTGCTCCGGTGCACGTCCGACATATTTTCTTGGGTCCATTGTTTTCTGAAGGTCTTCCAGAGACATATTAAATGCCTCATCTGCCGCAATCAGTTCCAACAAATTATTTTCAAGACCTTTTTGTTTTACATTGGCTCCCGCTTCCATGGAAAGCTCGCGAATCTTTTCATGAAGTTCCTGTCTGTCACCGCCTGCCTTAACGGCATCCATCATAATATTTTCTGTTGCCATAAAAGGAAGCTCGCTCATAAGTCTCTTTTCAATTACCTTATCATAAACTACCAGTCCATCTACTACATTCAGATATAAATCAAGAATTCCGTCAATTGCAAGGAATGATTCCGGAACACTTAAACGCTTATTGGCTGAATCATCCAGAGTTCTCTCAAACCACTGTGTAGCTGATGTGATTGCAGGATTCAGGGCTGTAACCATTACATAATTTGACAACGAGGCAATTCTTTCACTCCGCATCGGATTTCTCTTATACGCCATGGCTGAGGAACCGATCTGATTCTTTTCAAATGGCTCTTCAATTTCTTTCAGATGCTGCAAAAGTCTGATGTCATTGGAAAACTTATGGGCACTTGCCGCAATACCCGCAAGTACATTCAATACCCTTGTATCCATTTTTCTCGAATAAGTCTGACCGGATACCGGAAAACATTTTTCAAATCCCATCTTATGGGCAATTTTGTTTTCTAATTCTTTAATCTTTTCATGGTCCCCTTCAAATAACTCAAGAAAGCTTGCCTGGGTACCCGTAGTTCCTTTACTTCCAAGAAGCATCATATTATCTAATATATAATCAAGATCATCTAAATCCAGTTTTAATTCCATAAGCCACAAAGTAGCTCTCTTGCCGACTGTGGTAGGCTGTGCCGGCTGAAAATGTGTGAATGCCAGTGTCGGCTGTTCTTTATACTTATCCGCAAACTTTGCAAGCTCGTTCATGACATTAAGTAACTTCTTTCGAACAAGCTTTAACCCTTCCGTCATAATGATAATGTCCGTATTATCACCGACATAGCATGAAGTTGCTCCGAGATGAATGATTCCCTTTGCCTTAGGACACTGTACACCATAGGCATATACATGTGCCATGACATCATGACGGACTAACTTTTCTCTTTCTCTTGCCACATCATAGTTAATATCATCGGCATGAGCCTTTAGCTCATCAATCTGCTCCTGTGTAATATTCAGCCCTAATTCCATTTCTGATTCAGCCAGGGCAATCCACAGTTTTCTCCAGGTTTTAAACTTCATATCCGGGGAGAAAATATACTGCATTTCTTTACTTGCGTATCTCTCCGATAATGGGCTTTCATATCTGTCGTTCATAAACACTCCTTTTCCTGCAGCCATGCTGCCATAATTAATTTTGCTCTTTGCATCGGTAATATTTTTCTACGGACTCTATCCGTAATTTACTCTGAACGCTTTACTATTTCTGATATTCTCCGCGAATATCTGAAGTCGGAGGCTCCATCGGATATTTTCCAGTGAAACATCCTGTACATATTGACTTTCCTCCGGAAAGTTCAATGAGCCTTTCCGCTCTTAAATAAGCAAGAGAATCGGAACCGATTACTTTTCTGATGTCCTCAATGGTACGATTGTGGGCAATCAACTGCTCCTTGGATGGTATGTCTGTGCCAAAATAGCATTCACTGATAAAGGGAGGGGAACTGATTCTCACATGAACTTCTGTCGCCCCTGCATCTTTTAACATCTGAACAATTCTATCGCTGGTCGTACCTCTTACAATTGAATCATCAATCATAATAACTCTCTTACCATTGACTGCTTCCTTCAAAACATTTAATTTGATTCTTACGCTGGACTCACGATTTTTCTGTTGTGGTTTGATAAAGGTTCTTCCCACATAACTATTTTTCACAAAAGCTGTTCCGTATGGAATCCCTGACTCCATGGCATACCCCATGGCCGCAGCATTTCCCGATTCCGGAACGCCAACGACAATATCCGCCTCCACCGGGCTGTCAATGGCAAGATATCTTCCTGCCAGAATTCTCGAATTATAAACGCTGGTACCGTCAAAGATACTGTCAGGTCTTGCAAAATATATATATTCAAACACGCATCTTGCCTGTTCTTCCGGTTTTAAACACATGGATCTGTCAGAACGGATTCCATCTTTATCTATGGTGACAACTTCACCCGGCTCTACATCCCTTATAAATTCCGCATCAATTGTATCCAGAGCACAGCTCTCTGAAGCAAGAATATAGGCATTGTCCCGCTTTCCAATACAAAGCGGTCGAAATCCATACGGATCTCGTGCCCCAATCAGTTTTCTCGGGCTGGAGACAACCAGTGCATAGGAACCTTTTATTTTTTTCATGGCATTGACCACTGCCTGTTCTGCAGTCTTTGCATGAATTCTTTCTCTGGCAATATGGTAGGCAATTACCTCTGAGTCGATCGTTGTCTGGAAAATAGCTCCTGTATACGCAAGTTCTTCTCTCAATTCATTGGCATTGATCAGATTGCCATTGTGTGCCATCATTAATGTACCCTTAACATAATTTAAAACTAACGGCTGAGCATTGCTTGGAATACTGTCGCCCGCTGTGGAATAACGACAATGCCCCACACCAATATTTCCTTTTAAATTACATAGGTTGTCCTGATGAAATACTTCATTGACCAACCCCATACCTTTTAAGAGATCTACTTTTCTCGGACCATTGGTATCGGAAACTGCAATACCGCAGCTTTCCTGTCCACGATGCTGAAGCGCAAACAATCCGTAATAGATTGTAGACGCCACATCATTGCCATCTAAATCATAAATTCCAAAAACACCGCACTCCTCGTGAGGCCGATCTTCTTCCCATGTCATCTGCATGTCCCTGTCTTGATTCATAACACTCTCCTGATTTTTCCTCATAATAACATATTTTCTGTCTGTTTTTCGGCTTGCAGTCCATTTAAGCCTATTTCGCATTCATTATAGAACTAAAGAAAGAGAAAATCAACTTCTGATTTTCTCTTTCTTGTATTTATGCATTTCCTATGGCAATTTTGCCATGCGATATGAAAAGTAATGTTCAAAATATCATCTGCATTTTTTTTAATTTAATTAATTTTCATATCTGTACGGATACCAAAGACTTTTTTATCCTTTTGTATTTGATATGGGCGAATGCTTACATACACATTCTTTCCTACAAGAACTGCCTTTGCATTTTTCTTTTTATCTATCCATATCACCTGTGTGTCTTTTCTGAATTTCCTGTCGGCAGACATTTGTATTTTATATCCATCCGCATCGGCAATTTTAGCCCACCTGATTTTTATTTGCTCCTTACCGCCTTTTAGGTGTGTTCGACGGACTATGCCAAGACATGTTTTACTACGCTTTATTCCTTTTTTAAACTGAATCTTTAGTTTTCCATAATCTTCCCAATAATCACCTCCCGAAAAGGCACAATTGCTTATTTTTTCCCCATTATTCTTTATAATTACCCGGCGCTTTTGTTTGCCGGTAAAATTAAAGGCATATCTTCCG
>CALWNA010000223.1 GCA_944382505.1 uncultured Lachnospiraceae bacterium | reverse complement strand
CATTCCATATAGTACAATTTTTTTAACATAGCTTATCGAGTTTCTCTCAAAATTTTTCATATCACTGAACATTTTTACTGTGATTTCATTATCGGCATGTGTGTATATAGAACGTGTTGCCAGTTTTGTGATACCTTTTCCTATCTTCACAGTTGTCATTTCATAAACATAATCTTTCCATGGAACCGTCACACCATAATCATACATTTCCCCCGTTCCTTCTATGGATAACGTCTTTGTTTTCTGATCATAATTCCATGTGAGATTATCTCCACATTTTCCGCTTACTGCTGTATCTGTTGTTTCCGCCTCTGTTCTTACTGTCATACCGCAGAAAAATATTATCACAAGTAAACATATCTTAATTATTTTCTTTTTCATATTTTTCCTTTCAAACTTCTTATGCCCTTTTCAATCTTATTTTTTATAAATGACTGTAGCCGCCTCTGTTTTTATAACAAATACATAATACCTTAAAAATTGTATTTATGCGGACTTTGGGTAAAAATGAGAGGTATAAATGGTAAAATTTACAGTTTTTTACATGAAAGAGCAAAAAAATACTGTCGTTCTGATAATTTTTTATCATCAGCACGACAGCATCATGAATGGCTGCCATTTATTTTTATAATCCCCGCTACAACCGGATAAAATTATATGTCAGCCCCAGTTTGTCTGCCATCACTTTTTCTCTGGTGTGGCATGAAAAAATGATAACCTGTTCCATCTTTTCCGCCATAAACTTCATTGTGTTTCCCATACGTTTATTATCATACATTGCAAAAGCATCATCCAATAATATGGGCTTTTTATCCTTTTCAAAAATAATATCTGCTGCTGCAAGTCTTAAAGACATATATATCTGTTCAATGGTACCCTTGCTAAGCTTCGATACCGGAATAAGTGCGTGCTTTCCATTAACGGAAATATTCAGTTTCTCATCAATGGAGAGATCGCTGTATTTTCCGTTTGTAATCATTGACATGTAATAAGAAGCACGTTCATTCAGTTTCTTTCCAAAACTGTTTCGGATTTCGTTGGCAATTTCTTCTATGTTTTTCTTTGCCTCTTCTATTGCGGAAATCTCAATTTTTGCATTTTCAATTTTTTCCAGCTTTACATTAAGTTCCTCCAGACGTTTTTCCGCCTCGATATCTTTTTCCTTCTTCTGCTCCAAAACCCACTGGGCTTTGGAAATCGTCTCGTTTATTTCACGCTCCCGGCTCTCAATACTTTTTAATTCATCACTGTAATCTTGGGATTCAATGTTCTTTTCTTCTTCTGCCCGAATTAAATTCTGAGCATTTTCAAGCGCTTCTCTTTTGCTGTTTAACTGGCGTTCAATATATACCTCTTCGTGCTTTGCAGCATCCAGCCTGTCCATGACCAGTCTTAAGTCCTTTAATGCGTCCAGCTTTTTTTTGCGTTTGTTTTTATTATAAATATATTTAATGATTGCAAGTATTAAAAATACTATTGCTGCTCCAATGCAGATTACCGGTCTTATCCAATATTGAAAATAGAACATCATCCGGTAATCTCCCAGCATAAAGCCAATGGCAACACCTATGCATGCCATCATAAGTATAATAAAAGCCACAGGCATATTGCTTCTGTTAATTATCTTATCTGTGAGCCAGTCCATTGTTTCCCGGCCGTCTATTCCTTTGTCTGTCAGCTGCTTTTCCAGTTCGCTTTTCTGACTCTGTATCTGTTCCAGAGAAGCGGAATATTTTTCTGTGTCCGCAGTCAGTGATATCACATCCTGATATAAATTCTCTTTTCTCTCATTCTGTTTTGCAAGTTCCTCAAGCCTTTTCGCATCCAGGGCTGATAATTCTTTTTTTCTCTCTGTCAGTCGCTTCGCAGACTCTTTTTTCTGCTCAATCGATGCGACAATGGTATTCTGCTCGCTTGCTGATATTTCAAGTTGATCTGTGGTGTTTTTAATAGATTTTCGAATCAGTTCTTCCTCACCGATTTTATTTTCAGATATAATCTTTTTCCTCTGACTGTCAAGGTCCGAAAAAGCCTTTTTTATATCAATTTCCATAGACTTTGTGGAACCGAGATTTGCCGCATGATTTTTTAGTATTACTTCTAATTCCTTGTCTGTAACACTTCCCATCTGACTTATACTGATCGTATTATAATAGCAGTTTTCATCCAGACCGGAAAACAGTGCTTCTATTTCACTTTCAGACAATTCCTTTCCTTCATCTTCGTCGACAACCCGAAAGGATTTATGCTGTTTGCTGAAATTTCTCTCAATACGATAGTTTACCCCTTCATTTTCTATCCGCATCATTCCCTGATAATTTGCCGGATTTTCCCATGGTTCGTATTTTGTGTATAAATCTTTTCCACTGGCCTTGCCACGTTGCTTTTCTATTCCGAAAAGCATTCCCCTTATAAAAGTGTGAAGTGTCGTTTTGCCCGCTTCATTTTCGCCATAGACAATGTTCAGCCCCGGCTCCAATGACACTATTTTATGACTGAATTTACCGAAATTAGTCAGGCTTATATCTTTTATAATCATATTCTGTCCTCCATTGCATCCATTAATGCCTTGGTTCCATAATACAAAGTTTTTCTCTGTAACCGGGTCAGTTCCTTTTCGTTAACAAACTTTCCTATAAACATTCCGAGAATATTGTCCTTATTCTCTTCAAACAGTTCCTCAAAATCATAGTCCGGTACAGTGGTGTCTTCCACACTGACTATGTTTCCGACATTTTCTATTTCCTCCACATTGATTTCAAAATCCGGGTCCCTATAACCATTAAAAGTAATTCTGTACATGTTATCAGGTCCCTTTTCTTTTAATATATCGCTAAGTCTGTGACGAATTTCCATGTTGGTAGCCGTAGGTGTCACCGTAAAATCTAAATTTACGTAAATTCTTTTGGCAAATGGCACAAGCTCCACTTCCAGACCTTTTTTATCTACTTCACCATATATGTATCCTCTGTCTCCCATATCATTGACATCTATCGGTTCCAGGGAACCACAGTATGCCATCTTATATTTTTCATCAATACTCGGTTTGTGAATATGTCCCAAGGCAACATAGTCAAATCCGGACATTGCTATTTTCTTTTTATTGATAGGAATATGCTTTTCATCTCCTCCATGCGCAACCAAAATATTTATCATATCCGGTCGGTCCACAATCACATGATCATACAGGGCATCCTGTATTTCTGTCTGATGATAACTGAGACCATATACACACACATTTAACTCCGGAATTTCTACCTTCTGAATATTCTTATCCCCAAGAAAAATCACATTTTCGCACCACTGAAAACCATCATAAAATGACCCTTTTTTTATGGCATCATGATTTCCTGCACAAAGAACAATCTTTGTGTCCGGTATTGTCGAAAACAGATAATCTACCTCTTTTAATTCCCGCAGCAATGGCTGTCTATGAAATAAATCTCCTGCGATAATCAACATATCCACAGGTTCAAGCTTTATTTTTTTTATTAACTGTTCAAACGTATTCCAGATCTCATCACCGCGGCCTGCCGCCCAGGGCTTTTTATTTTCCGGCGCCGCACCCAGATGAATGTCTCCTGTATGTATAAATCGCATATTTCCCTCCCAACGAACCATAAAACCTTTTTATTCACAAAAGGTACTATAAATCTATTTAAGTATAACATTAATGCAATTTTCGGTCAACGAACGATAAATTCGGTTTTCATCATACACAAAACGGCATCTTTAGTGATATAAACAGCACTTTTGATAATATAAATTGTCCCTTTACAAACATGTAATAAAAGAATAAAATTATTGATTAGAGGGCATAATCGCCTTATAAAATATATCCGGAGGTTATTTATCATGGATGAGAGAATCAAAAAACTGGCTTATAATCTTGTCAATTATTCTGTAAAGGTTCAGCCAAAAGAAAAAGTATATATACACTATATTGGAGAAACAACGAAACAACTTGCCAGACAATTGGTAAAGGAAACTTATGCTGCCGGAGGGGTCCCTTTCGTACATTATACAGACACAACGCTTCAGCGTGAGATGCTTCTTCACTGTACCAAAGAACAGATGGAACTTATGGCTGAAATCGACGCGAAAGAAATGTCTGAAATGGATTGCTATATTGCAGTTCGCGGCTTCGATAATATTGCAGAACTGGCAGATGTTCCCGAGGAACAGATGCATTTTTATGAGACAATTTATCAGGCAAAAGTTCACCACGATATCCGCGTTCCAAAGACAAAATGGGTTGTTTTAAGATACCCGAATTACTCTATGGCGCAGCTTTCCAATATGAGTCTGGAGGCATTCGAAGATTTCTATTTTGACGTATGCACAATGGATTACTCCAAGATGGGAAAAGCGATGGACGCTTTGGTTGATTTGATGAACAGAACGGACAAAGTCCGCATGACAGGTCCGGGAACAGATATTTCCTTTTCCATTAAAGACATCCCCGCAATTCCTTGCGCCGGCAATATGAATATTCCTGATGGTGAAGTTTATACCGCCCCTGTGCGAAATTCTGTAAACGGCACAATCTGTTACAACACTCCCAGCGTACTTCAGGGCTTTACCTTTGAAAACATCAAACTGACCTTTCAGGACGGAAAAATTATAGAAGCGACTGCCAACGACACGGAAAGAATCAACAAAATATTTGACACGGATGAAGGCGCCCGTTATGTGGGAGAATTCGCTATTGGTGTAAATCCATATGTAACAAAACCTATGAAAGATATTCTTTTTGATGAAAAAATCAAAGGCTCCATTCACTTTACGCCGGGCAACTGCTACGATGAGGCTCCAAACGGGAATAAATCCGCAATCCACTGGGATCTTGTATGGATTCAGACACCGGAGTACGGCGGTGGAGAAATCTATTTTGATGATGTTCTGATCAGAAAAGACGGCAGGTTTGTAATTCCGGAACTGGAATGTTTAAATCCTGAAAATCTGATGTAATTTTAATTTTTACGAAACATACGAAAAATAAAAGGGGCTGAACGCCCCTTTTATTTTTCTGTCTTCGTATCCACACTCTTCTTTTTTACTCATTATAATTTTCCTCAAACACCCATATCTTGTGACCATTTTCATTCGTCACCAGACCATAAACATCCCTGGCAGCTTTTGTTGCCTGATTTTGATCCGTATATATCCCCTGAATCTTCCCATATCCGTAAACATAAAATTTTGTCTCATCGGATGATTCAAACTGACCATTCACCTCGACACCATTATCAAAAGTCACTTCTCCTTGCGTTTCAATTGTCAGTTCCAAAGAAGCATCCAGATTGTTCGTAAACGAAATTGCAAGCTCTTTCTGTTTTGTACTATCCAGATAGTAACTGGAAGTTGCAACAACCGTTTTGTCCTCTGTATTGTCCAACAACTGATCGTCCCCGATACTCTGACCTTTTTTCCAACGCTTAATATTGATAATTGTGTCCGTAATCTCCACATCCGTAATATAAACATTTTTCTTTGAATACGACTTGATTACATTTAACTCTTTATCTACAATTTCCAGTTCATTCATCGGGAAAAAGTCGTACTTCCCTACATCGGACGCCTTACTCAATCCATACACCAGATTTGTCCCTGTATATCCGCAAACTGCTATACAATTTCCTTCACCGGCCTCAATGGTGCTTTTCTTACCATTTGATAAATCAACAATTGTAATACTTTCACTGTCATAGGCCTTTCCATTGGTGTTATAGGCAATGGTTGTTCCATCCTCGCTGATCGCCAGACTTCCTGTTTCCAGATTGGACATAAGGGTTCCCCACTCTTTTGTCTTCAGATTTGTATAGTAGATTGTGTCTTCCAGCATGATGTAAAGTGTTCCATCGCCAACAAAACACAACCTGGACAATTGGGTATCCAAAACCCCTGCCGGTACAGTACACGGTATAAATGCATCTTCTGTGGAAGCATTCTTTTCTTTGTCATATTCCATAATGGAAATACCATTTTTACCAATGTGTTCACCTGACGGACTGTAACCGTAAATCATATAGTCTACATTGCCCTGATCATCCACTTTGATTACTTTCGCTCTTGTTCTGTCCAATTGTCTTCCGTTCTCAGCTTCCAGTTTATATACCGGTGTTATCTTTTTATTTAGTACATCCATTACATAGACATCCCCATTAATTGCATAGGCAATAAACTGCTGATTGTCACTTTCCACATGTTCAATACTCGTTATATTCTGAATGCCCAGGTCAATAAACGAATTGCCAATATTATTGTCCGTTGCCTCCCATATCTGATTCAGCTCCCGGTCATAGGCAAGCACATACTGCTCTCCCGCATAAGTCCATACGGTAATCGTTTCTGTCACAATATAAGTTTCTTCCACCTCCTGACCGTTTGTCGCTTTCATTTTATAGGTCATGGTATAGGTTCCTGCTTCGCCGGTATCTTTAATGCAGAATTCCTTTGCCGTAATTGTGGTATCGCCCTCCTTTTCCGGTTTCAGGGTACTCCATATCAGCATCGAGTAGCTTGACTTTATTGTCACCTGTCCGAGATTATCATTGGCAAGAGTCGTATCCGGTTCCAGATACACTGCCAGCTTTGATGCTTTGCTCTCATCAAAAGTTCGATTGCTAAAATCTTTCGCAAAAGCAATCTGATCCTCTACAAATTCCTGATCTGTGACCATGATGCGTGTATAATAATAAACATTTTCATAACTGTCCGTAACGAGGGTAAGCTTGAAAAAATATTCTGTTCCCGGCTCCATTATGGCGCTTGCAATATATTCGAAGGATATAACGCCATCTTCTTCCGTCCAGTCAGTGATACTGCCATTATCAATCAGCCTGTTATCATCTGTACTCTCAATTTCATAAGAAATGCTCTCAATTTTGTTACTATTTGTGATAATCTCCAGCGGAACCCGACGGCTTGTTGCCACAGGAATAATCGTATCTCTGATAAGCTGTTCTTCCATAATCATTGTATATCCGTCAATGTCACATATTTTTTCCTGTCCATAATATGCACTTATTTCCGGGATATCTTGAACCTTCTTCTCTGTGTCTTCTGCCCCTTTACCAATCTTCTTTTGTTCTCTGTTAAAAATTAATCCCAGTGTCACAGCGATTCCTATTATTAATAGAATTGTGACTACAATTATCACTTTCTTTTTCATATAATCACCCACTCTGTCCTGCTATTTTGATGTTTATATTATGATAGCGACAAAGGGCAGCTATAACAAACTGCCCCTTTTATACTACTTTACTATTTTTTCTTTGTTTGCTTTGTATTTTTCGTGTTTTTCCTCTTTATAACCCGCGGGAATTCAAATACAACCGATTCATAAGGCCGCAGCGGCATTTTCAGTCTGTACGGCATACCGTCGCACTCCTGCTTTTCTGCCTTATACTTAACTTCTTCTATATCTCCTGTCTCCGTCGTCAGCAACCGCTTATATACTCCCGGTTTTGGAACGCCTACCATATAATCTTTTCTTTCCATCGGCGTAAAATTACACACAAAACCAATGGAATTCTTATATTTCGGCTCCGTTGTTTTTCTAATAAAACTAAAAATACTTCTGTCGGAATCATCTGCATTAATCCATTCAAAAGCCCCATATCCTTTTGTTTCCGTATGCAAAGCCGGATATTCTTTATAAAGATGGAGCAGTTTTTTAACGTATTCCTGCATATCCTTATGTTCCGGTTCCTCTAAAAGATACCAGTCAAGACTTCGCTTTTCGGACCATTCCCGAAGCTGCGCAAATTCCTGTCCCATAAACAACAGCTTTCGTCCGGAATGCCCTATCATAAAAGTATATGCAGTCTTTAAATTTTTAAACTTATCCGACGGATAACCCGGCATCTTGTTAATCATTGAGCATTTAAGATGCACCACCTCATCATGAGAAAGCACAAGAATAAAATTTTCGCTGAATGCATAAGTCATTCCGAATGTCATCTTATTATGATTATTTTTCTTAAACAACGGGTCAAGCTTTGTGTATTCCAAAAAGTCATGCATCCATCCCATATTCCATTTATAGGAAAATCCAAGACCCCCTTCCTCCGGCGGCCTTGTAACCTTTGGCCATGCAGTTGACTCCTCCGCAATCACATATGCTCTCGGATTGCGATATCTCATAACACTGCTTAAATGCTTAAAAAATTCAATAGCTTCAAGATTTTCATTTCCACCGTATTTGTTCGGCACCCACTGCCCATCCTGTCTTCCATAATCACGGTAAAGCATAGAAGCCACAGCATCTACTCTTAATCCGTCAATGTGGTATTTTTCAACCCAGAACAATGCATTGGAAATAAGAAAGTTACTTACTTCTGTCTTCGAGTAGTCAAATACTTTCGTGCCCCAGTCCGGATGCTCCCCCAGTCTGGTATCCGCATATTCGTAGAGCGGTGTGCCGTCAAACATGGCAAGCCCATGAGCGTCTCTCGGAAAATGCGCCGGAACCCAGTCAAGTATCACAGCAATTCCTGCCTTGTGGAAAGCATCTACCAGATACATGAAATCCTGTGGAGTCCCGTATCTGGATGTCGGTGCATAATATCCGACAACCTGATATCCCCATGATCCGTCAAAGGGATGTTCCAGAATACCCATAAGTTCAACATGTGTATATCCCATGTCCTTTACATATGCCACAAGCTCCTTTGCCATCCTCTTGTAATCATAGAATCCATCCTCATCATCCGGTCCCCGGAAATCTTTCTTCCATGAACCCGGGTGAACCTCATAAATAGACATCGGCTGCTCATAATGGTTTTCCTTTGCCTTCTGTGCAATCCATTGAGAATCATTCCATTGATAAGTGTCTATATTTGCCACACGGGAAGCGTTTCCCGGTCTCTTTTCCGCCCAGAAACCATACGGATCTGCTTTGTATAATGTATCTCCGCTCTGCGTGGAGATTACATATTTGTACATCGCTCCTTCTCCGACTTCCGGAATAAATAATTCCCAGATGCCCGAATCGTTTTCCATTTTCATATTGTGGTCAAACCCCTGCCAATCGTTAAAATCTCCGATAATGGCAACATTTTCTGCATGGGGCGCCCACACTGCAAAATAAGTTCCTTTCACTCCATCTATTTCCGTCAGATGTGCACCCAGTTTATTGTATATCTCATAGTGCGTGCCCTTTCCAAATAGATAGCAGTCGTCTTTCGTTATGACGTTTTTATTTCCCATATGGTTTCCTCCCTATTATATTTATTATTTTTTATTATAATTAATAAGGCAGCCCTTTAATATTATATCCCGTTCATCATCTGTCATTTCTCCAAGCTTTAATGTAAATGGTGTAATTTTTCTCTCACCATCCACTGCATATGCCTGGATTTGTGTTGCTTTATTCTGCACAGCATTTGCAATATCAGGTACAAAAATGTAATCCCCGTTTTTAAACGGCAATTTTTCCTCTTCGTAAATAAATGGAAGCATGCCCCAGTTAATAAGATTTGAGCGATATCTCTTTGTTGCATATTCGCAGGCAATATTCGCCCATCCGCCTAAAACTTTCTGACAGGAAGCCGCCTGTTCTCTGGCAGATCCATCCCCCGGTTTTACTGCATAGATCGTACTTCCAATACCCAGGGTTTCATTATTGAACGCATACTGTGGTAAATTCTCTTTAATTGCACTGCAGACTTCACCGATTTCCGGAAGCACTTCACTTGGAGATGCTCCTGTCTCTCTGGCTTTTTCAGCCCGCTGAACTTCTTTGGCCTTCCCTACATATTCCGGATCCTTTCTGGAAAGTGCAAATTCTGCAAGTCCCAATGGGTTGGAACGATAAGAGGAAGTTTCTCCTGACGGAATCAGCTCATCTGTTGTTGTAACAGGGTCGTGAATTTCCGAAACCACTTTTAAAAGAAGGTGGTCTGTCAGTGCGACCATCTCCGGCCAATCCTTAATATTCGGTCCAAATTGAATTTCTGTATCAGGATCTGCAACTCCGTGAGAGTCAAATACTCTGTTCTCATAAATGCTCTTATCAAAATGATATTTGCGGCCTTTGAACTCCACATCCACATCTGTTGCTGCTGTAAGATATCCCTTGTTTGCCGCTGTGGCAGCAATGGAACGTGCATCCATAAGAGCAACAGAGGCAATCTGTCCGTTCTGTAATTTGCTTCCTTCTCTGTTCGGGAAGTTTCGGGTAGAATGTCTAATGCTAAATGCATTGTTTGAAGGAGTATCTCCTGCACCAAAACATGGTCCGCAAAACGCTGTCTTCATTACGCCGCCGGCTTCCATGATATCTGCTGCACATCCATTTTTGATTAATTCCATATACACAGGCATGGATGCCGGATAAACACTAAGTGTAAACTCATCGGATCCAATGCTGTGACCTTTTAAGATATCTGCCGCTGCACATATATTCTCAAATCCACCGCCTGCGCAGCCGGCAATAATGCCCTGGTCAACATAAAGCTTGCCATTTTTGATTTTATTCGTAAGCTTATATTCAACCTGACCATCCAAAGAAACAAGCGCTTTCTTTTCAACATCATGAAGAATATCCTCAAGGTTTGCATTTAATTCTTCGATGGTATATGTATTACTTGGATGAAATGGCATAGCTATCATAGGTTTAATCTTGGACAAGTCAACATAAACCATGCCATCATAATATGTTACTTCACCCGGATTTAATTCCTTATATTCTTCGACTCTTCCGTGGATATCATAAAACTCTTTAATCTTTTCATCGGTTCTCCAGATAGATGAAAGACATGTGGTCTCCGTTGTCATTACATCGACGCCGATTCTGAAATCTGCACTAAGGTTGGATACTCCCGGTCCGACAAATTCCATAACTTTATTCTTTACATAACCTTTATCAAACACTGCTCCTATAATTGCAAGGGCAACGTCCTGCGGGCCAACACCCTTTGCCGGCTCGCCTGTCATATAAATGCCGATAACCTCCGGCATATGAATGTCATATGTCTGTGAAAGAAGCTGCTTAACCAATTCCGGTCCGCCTTCACCCATTGCCATAGTACCAAGGGCGCCATAACGGGTGTGTGAATCAGAGCCAAGAATCATCTTGCCGCCGCCTGCAAGCATTTCTCTTGCAAACTGATGAATAACTGCCTGATGCGGTGGCACATAAACTCCGCCATATTTCTTGGCACAGGTAAGTCCAAACATGTGATCATCTTCATTAATCGTTCCACCAACTGCGCATAAACTGTTATGACAGTTTGTAAGTACATAAGGAATCGGAAATTTTTCCAGTCCCGAAGCTCTTGCTGTCTGAATAATTCCTACAAATGTAATATCGTGTGATGTAAGCTTGTCAAACTTAATCTGGAGTTCTTCCATGTTCCCTGATGTATTGTGAGCCTTTAAAATATTGTAAGCCATTGTATTTTTTGCGGCTTCTTCTTTTGTAAGGTATTTGTCCCCTAACTTACTTCTAAGTAACTCTTCGTTTGCATCCTCAATCACTTCTGTTCCGTTGACTAAGTACGCTCCGCCTTTGCTTAATGTTATCATTTTTGCCTCCTGTTTTTGTTTCCAAATATTTTTCAGCCATAAAATCGTGGCAAAAAAATGCTTTTTACACGATTTTTACTAATACAACTAGTATACAAAATTTCCATGTCCAAATCAAGTAAACAAGGTCTTCAAATATACTACAAAATAACAAATTTACATCGTTTTTGTAAATTGATTTCCACGGGCAACTTTTGATTTAGAAAATTTGACTTGAGATATATAGTATACTAAAATATAATTCTAAATATTTAATGGAGATTAAAAATTATGAAAATAGCGATTGTCAGCGACGTGCTTGGTGAGGAAAATAACGGGACTACCATAGCCGCCATGAATTTAATAAGAAGTCTGAAAGCAAAAGGACATGAAGTACGCGTCATCTGCCCCGACAAAAATCGTCAGGGGCAAGAGGGATTTTATGTTGTCGGAACATTAAATGTAGGACCTTTTAATAATTATGTGGAAAAAAATGGTGTTACAATTGCAAAACCTGACAAAAAAATTATTGCCGAGGCGCTGAAGGATATCGATGCCGTTCATGTAATGGTGCCTTTTTTTACCGGATGCTATGTGGCAAAATATTGTAACCATCACGGAATTCCTCTCTCCGCCGGTTTTCACTGTCAGGCAGAAAATCTGTCAAATCATTTTTTTATGATGAATGCAAAAAGACTTAACAAAAAGGTTTACCAAATTTTTTACCGATATCTTTATCAATACTGTGATGCGATTCACTATCCAACGCAGTTTATCTGCAATGTTTTTGAAAAGGTCGTAGGCCCCACGCCCCATCATATTATCTCTAATGGCGTTAATAAAGAATTCAACCGGGATATTCCAAAACACAAATATCATGACGGTCTTTTTCGAATACTATTTACCGGACGTTACAGCAAAGAAAAATCTCATGGGGTTTTAATCAAAGCTGTCGCCAAAAGCAAATACAGAAACAGGATACAATTGATTTTCGCCGGCGACGGTCCTCAAAAAAGCAAGCTGCAGCATCTGTCCCGGAAGCTTCTTCCAATTCAGCCCATTATGAATTTTTATTCCAGGTCCGAATTGCTTGAAGTCATCGGCTCTTCCGACTTGTATGTACATGCCGCCGAAATTGAACTGGAGGCAATTTCCTGTCTGGAAGCGATTTCCTGTGGATTAGTTCCGGTGATAAATAACTCCCCGAGGTCTGCAACAAAATATTTTGCACTGGATGACAGAAATTTGTTTAAATGCAACAACGCAAAAGACCTTGCGGCAAAAATTGATTATTGGATTGAACATCCCGAAGAAAAAGAACAGTGCAGTGAAGAATATGCTGATTTTGCAAAAGTATGGGCTTTTGACAAATGCATGGACAAGATGGAAGAAATGATTCTCTCCATTATAAAAAAATAATTTTGATATGATTGTATAATTCATACGGTTTATTAACATTCTAATGATTAAAAAAGGTAACTTTTTAACATGAAAACAATTTACTATTCAGACGAGCTGAAAGATGATTTTGCCTTTACGCAAGGTATCAAGGCAAAACCTCTGCCGGAAAATTACAAATGGATTCATAAAGGGTTTTTATGGAAATTCTTTTCCGCCATTTTGTATTATTTTATTGCTTATCCGTTAATCAAAATTATTAACAGATTTTATTACGGACTTAAAATTAAAAACCGCCGCATTATAAAAAAGCTTCGTTCCGGATGTTTTCTGTATTGTAATCATACGCAGCATCTGGATCCTTTTATCGCCGCTGAGGTTTCCGGCTGGGGACACAGGACCTACTTTATGGCAGGTGCTGACGCATTCTCAATTTTCGGCATAAGACATCTGGTCACTATGCTGGGAGCAATGCCTGTAGCTTACAATCTGAACAGCATGCGGAAAATGGTAGACGCCGTATCCGAGCGCTATCATGAAGGCGCATGTATTACCATTTATCCCGAAGCCCACATCTGGCCTTATTATACCGGAATCAGGCATTTTGGAAGTGCCGCGTTCGCATATCCGGTAGGGCTTAATGCACCGGTTGTTGCAATGGTAGTCACTTACCGCAAACGCCGGGGGCTGACAAGACTGTTGTTCCGGCATCCGTGGGTAACAGTATACTGCAATGACCCCATATATCCCAATCCGGATTTAAGCAGAAAAGATGCAAAAAAAGATTTGCGTGACAGGGTTTACAATTGGATGAAAAAAACGGCTGAGGAAAGTAATCAATATGAATTTATTCATTATGAATATAAGGAAAAATAAGCTGTTGCTACTTTTTTAATTGTTCCAATCTTCTTATCAGCATTTCATACTCTGTTTTTCGTTCTCCGAACCAATCTGTATCAATTTCTTTTATTTGGTTGAGCCCTATATGTTTTACTGCCTGCATTGCAGCCTGCTTCTGCGTCATAATTTTCGGAAGCACTGTCTGACAATTTGCACCCTCTATATTATCATAGCTGTGAAACGACTGGTTAAAATCCATGAGCGGATGCAACCTTACAGGGGTATTTGTCTCGTTATCTACAATAAATCCCCAGTTTCCCCAATGTCTGTCTGTATTACCCACGAGATAATCTATTATGTTCATCATATAATAGGAGTATCCATCCAATTTCAAAATATATTTCATAGCATCTATTTCATGGTTTGCCGCATATATTTCAAAGGCTCCTCTCGATACAATGCTGTATTTTTTTGATGTTATTATGTTGCTGACTGAAACTTTTTCTCCATCAAAAAAGTCTTCCTGATACTCTACTTGTGTACAATCGAAACACCTGCTTACTCTGCTTGCCAAAACTTCTCTTTCCACGGCATCTCTCCCACCATCTTTTAACAGGCAGAACCCTTTGTCAGTTCTAATCCATGCTTTCGGAAAACATCCGTTGGTAGACAAATCCTGTGCCAATTCTTTATTTTCTACCGTCATTTGTTTTCCCCGCAATGTAACATATATCAATGCTTCATTCAAATGATGGTCATACAAATTCACTTCATTAAAAGTTACATGTTCCCCCTGTTCTCTTATCCAAAAAACATCTGTAAGCGTAAGACATCTGTAAGTCAACGCAACTGCCGCTCTGTCTCTGTCTGTGACTGCCTGAGCTGCCCCGATGCTGTTGAGAATTTCTTTTGCATATTGTCTGTCCAATGGAAGCACCCTTGTAGCGCACCAATAATAAAAATTATTGATATTATTCACCAGTGTATCAATGTCATTCTGTGATTCTTCCAAATATAAATTATATGGGAGAAATTTCTCATTAAAAATTTTGCATCTTCCCTGCAAGTCAACGCAGGCTGCAACAGTATCCATGTGCATTATCTCATATCTCACAACCTGCACCTCCTACCTTTTTTATTTAGTATAGACAATTTGTAAAAATTTTTGAAGTCCTTTTCTTTATAATTGTCATTAGCATCCATATTTTCATCATTTAAAATATACTATTGATATAATTTTTTCGCCAAAAAGTCATCTTTTATCATAGGTTATTATTATAGGTTGTATTATATCAAATATTTCTTGACAAAAAATTTAAAACATGTTAATTTACACTTGCTTGCTCGGAGGGCAAATCATTCGTTGGAAATGATTCGCTGGATAAGGCACAGACTGAAATGTCTGTCCTTATCCGGCTTTTTTTATTAGATAAGAACCAGGGGCACTTGCGCCCGTTCTGTCGCGGAAATATCGCAAGGTGTATTCTTTTTTCATAAGGAGGAAAACATGGATTTTTTAAATGGTAAAATTAAAAATATTTATTTTAAATATCTGGCTGCTGCCTTTGGAAGCGCTCTGATTACTTCCATATATTCCATTGTAGATATGGCCATGGTAGGACAGTATCACGGTCCGGAAGGCTCGGCTGCTCTGGCAGTCGTTGCGCCTGTCTGGAACATTATATACAGTTTCGGACTTTTAATGGGAATTGGCGGTTCTGTTCTTTTCAGTACCATTAGAGGGAAATCAAAAAATCACAGCAATCAGTCAAATGAATATTTTACCGCTTCCGTCATTGGCTCCCTTCTGCTGGCGGTGATTATCTGGGTAATAGTCATCTTTTTTGACAAAAATCTTCTGCTGTTGTTTGGAGCACAAAGCAATACGCTTTTTCTGGCACGGGAATATGTAGCTCCTATTAAATTTGCAATTCCACTCTTCTTATTTAATCAGATGCTGGCTGCATATCTTAGAAACGACAAAAATCCAATGCTGGCCACAGGAGCCGTTCTTGCCGGAGGTATTTTTAATGTGTTCGGAGACTATTTTTTCGTTTTTACCTGCGATATGGGCGCTTATGGTGCGGGACTTGCCACTGCTATCGGCTCTGCCATAACCTTTGTGGTCATGCTGGCACATTTCTTTATGGAAAAAAATACATTGCGACTGGTCAGACCAACACACTTGTCTCAAAAGCTCAGAGAAATCTCCGTAACAGGTTTCTCTACATTTTTTATCGATGTAGCAATGGGAATTCTCACAATTCTATTCAACCGTCAGATTATGAAATATCTGGGTACAAATGCCCTGGCGGTATATGGTGTGATTGTCAATATCAGCACTTTTGCGCAATGCTGCGCTTACAGTGTCGGTCAGGCTTCCCAGCCTATTATTTCCACGAACTTTGGCGCCAACAAAGGTCATCGGATTTGCCAGACGTTGAAATATGCTCTGGGAACAACGGCCTTTTTCGGAATTTTCTGGACTGCACTGAGTCTGGCAATCCCGAACATATTTATCCGTATTTTTATGACGCCTACGACCGAAGTTTTACAAATTGCTCCGGGCATTTTCCGCTGCTATGGCATTTCTTTTCTTTTGCTGCCGCTAAATATCTTTTCAACCTATTACTTTCAGGCTCTGATGCGACCGAAGGCAGCATTTATTGTTTCCGTAGCCAGAGGACTCGTCATCAGTGGATTTTTCATCTATCTGCTTCCGGTAATTACCGGGGCGGATTCTATTTGGTTTGCCATGCCTGTTACCGAAGCGCTCGTTGCCATTTTTGTAATATATGAAATGATAAAATATACAAAACAGTTAAACACCGAAGCGCTGTAACCATGTTCTTCTTTTTATTCACATATGATTCGGCAGTTTTTATATTTATATAAATTTACAGGGGATATGTGATTTCCATCAATCACATATCCCCTGTTTCTGGCTTTTCGTTTTCCGATGTTTGGCGTCTGCCGTATCGGGAAAACCTGTTTTATCACCAATTTACCTGAAGGCAA
>CALWNA010000222.1 GCA_944382505.1 uncultured Lachnospiraceae bacterium | reverse complement strand
GTTGGCGTAAAGATTTAGTCAGTTAAAAACAAAATAAAAAATAAAAGGTAGCCCCATCTTTGGTATAATAGTTTTCGACCAAAAAAACAAAGAAAGGTGGTGCTACCCTCATGGACATTATAACACTATTGAAAGGATTATTGGAAGAATTATCAGAAATTGAAGAAAAATTTTATGAAGAACCCAAAGACTTATACTCTCTAGAACTGTCGGTCAAAGATGTATTCACACAGAAAGCAGCAGAGTATGTAGGAATGATACTGACCGGAGCAGACGAAATGATCTGTTCCAGCAAGTATCGGAAAAGCAAATATACAATACAAAGACATGATTACCGGACATTAACGACCGTTGTAGGAGACGTAGTATTTAATCATACGATGTATCTTGAAAAAGAAACAAAAAGTACACATTTTCTGCTGGATGAAATGCTGCAGTTAGACAGCCATGAAAGATTTAGTGAAGGAGCAGAAACAGAACTGCTCCGGGAAGCAGTAAAAAGTAGTTATGCCAAGGCGGCAAAAATTCTGCCAACAGAATCAGAAGTCTCAAAAACAACAGTAATGAATAAAGTACATCAGATAGCAGATGAAATACCGTTAGAAGAAAGAGAAGAACGGAAGAAATGTGAATATCTCTATATTGAGGCAGATGAAGACCATATCTCAGAGCAGGGAGAAACAGATTCAGAAGGAGACGGAATGTTGGGGAAACTGGCATATTTGTATGAAAGCAAAAAGAAAATTGGGAAAAATAAGAGGGAACTTGTGAATACTTTTTATCAGAGTGGAATTTATGAAGGTCCAGAGAAGAACAAAAGGTTCTGGGAACAGATGGAAGAATATATAGAAAAGACCTATGACATGGATTATCTGAAAACGGTTTATGTAATCGGGGATGGAGGCGGGTGGATTAGGTCCGCAGAAAACCATATCGTTTATAGCAAGCTGTGTATGGACAAATATCATGTTGCAAAATACATCAACAGTGCAGCAAATCAGATGCTGGATGAGAAGGATATAGCGAGGGAAAGAATCTATACATGTATATATAAACACAGAAAAAAAGGACTGGAAGAAGTGTTTGATGAAATGCTGTGCAGTGCCAATAATCAGAAACCGGTGGAAGATGCGAAGAATTATCTGCTGAATAACTGGTCTGCATTGATGAGGACATACCATGATAAAAACCTTTATGGGAGCAGTACAGAGGGTCATGTGAGCAATGTATTGTCAGCGAGAATGAGTTCCAGACCAATGGCATGGAGTAAGAGAGGAGCAGACAGGATGTGTAAACTCCGCTGTTATGTTGAAAATCATGGAGAAGAAAAAATCATAGATTTGGTAAGATACAGCAGAGAAAAAAGGAATTTAAAACGAAGCGGAAAAGAAATAGTAATGCCTGAAGAAAAAAAGATAAGAATGAATATTTCAGAGCGTTATGAAAAGGGAAAAAGTTATATTGAGAGCATTCAGGCAGCAATTCCGGGATATACTGCTAGAAAGCAGATTTCAATTCGTCACCAATTAAATTTTATTTGATGTATAATAAAAAAAGAAAACTAAAATACAGGCGGAATATGCCTTGCTTTAACTGACAGTAAATTTACGCCGTCTCTGATTTTTTAGTAATTGACTTATTTGGGGGGATTTGCTAATATAAAGATAGAAAAAGGCACTACCGATAGACGGTTAGTCCTAAATAGTTAAGTTAGAAAAGTAACCGAACCATTTGCAGACGGGCGGTTACTTTTTTAGTGTCTTGATATACTCTATTAAAATTGTAACTATGATTGAAATAACCATAAATACAATAGAAAGGATTTCAAAATCGCTCATCAAGTCAAGCCCTCCTTTCCCAGATTTCTCCTTGCAAAGATTTCTATGTAATCAGAGGGTTCAGTCCCTCTGTTGAAGGACTAACCGCCTACCGCTTCTTGGTAGTACCCAAAACAAGTCTACCAAATCGGGCGACAAATAACAATACAATTTCCTACAAAATTTGAGAGGATTTTTAGAAACCGTTTTAATACCCTATAATTAAAATCTTAAAGACTAGAGACAGACCGATACTGTTACAGAAATCAAAAATATCTATTGTTTTTCCAATCAAAAATGCTCTTGGAAATTTTATTGTCCTGCTATAACGGAAACGGCGCTTTTGTTTTTGTGCTATTACCATTATACATATCTTAAAAGTAATCAACAGTATCTTCAAATGTAACTCTATCATCTGAATTCATAACCTTGATAAAAGTTTTTACAATTTATTTTTGCTTTTTAAACGTTTATAAAAGCATACTTTTATGAACTCATAAAATATATCTATTTTTACGTTCGTAAATGTTTTGTTTTTATTTTATAGCGGCGAAATAAACGCCGTTAAAGCTATGAAACTTACCAGACTAAAGAAAACACTTTTTATAAATTATTAAAGCAGCAGGACTAACCTTCTGCTTTGTATTACCACTTATATCCACACGAAGTACATGTCATTGTTTTCCCAAAATTACTACCAAAAATTCCAAATAACCCTATTGATGTTGCCTTTTGTTTTGTTGTAATTTTCCTTACAGTTTCTTTACCACAAACAGGGCATTTTGCCCCTTCTACCTGATTTGGTACTTTCAATTCTTGATGTAAAATTTCATTTTTCTGCTGTATATCCTCCAGCATTTGAGCTACTTCAGGATTAAATATTTTGTTATATTCCTTTTCTTCAATTTCAAGTTGTTCTTCAATAGTTCCATATGGAGCTACATAATCATCATATACAAATTGTTCGCGAAATATTGATTTAGCTATTTCCGGAGCAATTTTATAAACTTCATATTGTACACATTTCAATTTCTTCTTCATCTCTATAAGTTGAATATCGGTCTGACTAAATGTTATTTCACCTTTTAACTCATAGAAACACGTATCTTCACTATCAGGATTTACTTTTTTAATCACTCCTAGTTCAGGTAAAACAAAACGTATTGGAATTAATAAATCAAGCTGACTGTCATACACCATTTCCCCTTGCTTATTACAATCTGCCATAAATATTCCTAATTCACTTAACGGTTTATCTGATTCTTTTAATGATTGCAATGTAGTATACGCCCCCATAATGTCTTCCATCGCTAATTCCTTGCAAAAATCATTTTGATTTTCTACCATATAATGAACCACTTTTGCTTTTTCTATTACTGCTTTAAGAATTAAATAGTCTAAATTGGAATCATCGGATATTCCTGTCAAAAATGAAATTTCAAAATTATTTACCATGTTTTCATACTCTTGTAAAACATTCTTATTGTCTATTAAATAATAAAACACATTATTTTCATCAATAATAGTTGAATATTCTATTTCCAATTCATCTATTGGATTTCTCATTTGTCTAGCTTTTGTTATAATTGATATCTTTTTCAAAAGACTGTCCTCATGAAGACATAAATTGTTATCCTTATCATAATAAAACATTTTTATTGAATTATATTCATCTTTTATGTTTTTCAAAATAGGATATCCACACTTTGGACAAAATTCTGCACTACTTGAAATTTCTGTATTACATTCAGGACACTTTATTAAAGCCATTATCTTTCCTCCTTTTATACGACACATTATCGCTGTTCATTAAAACATAGCCTACAACGTTTCATGTACATTTGATTTTTCGCTATTACTATATTTTCAAATTTATAAACTTTCAAGCTTTACGTTTCTATTCTATTTTTTTCATTCTTATGCACAATATAAGAGATATGATGAATCCCAAGCAAAGAAACACATTTTCTGCAAGACTAATTTTCTGAAAAATATTTATTCTTGCCACATTTGTAATATATCTTAATATTAAAGGTATAGACATTACTATCATATAAATATCAATTCCCATTTGTATATTTCTAAATATATAACCTCTTGAGGATTGATATATTTTTGTCATAAATGAAATTGGTATGATAAATAATATAACTAATATAATAATTGTACCTATGCTACTACTCAAAGCCACACCAACTTTCACTTTGCCATTTATTCTGTAATAATTTAAGACCACATCGACAAGAATAAAAAGCGTATGTATTATCAACATCACTAAAGGTAAATATTTTTCCTTTCCAAGTTCTCTCAACTTACGTTTTTCCGCTTTCTCTATGTTATTGTTTTTTTGTTTTTCCAAACCCTTTTGTACAATTTCTTTGCTTATTGCCTTGCCACAATTAGGACAAGTATTCGCAAATTCAGAAACTGCACTTCCGCAATATGGACATTTAACCATTCTTTTTATTTTCCTTTTGATTTTTCAACAATTCAATTATTTGCTGATTTTGTAACTGTGTAACTTTATCGGGCAAACTCAATATATAAATATAACCAATTATACCAAGCCAAAAGCACCAAGCCCATGCATGAATTTCCTTTCCATATCCTTTCATTGCGGCTACATTAGCCATTTGCTTTGCCAAAAATCCCCAAGCAATAATTAATCCGATTAGTACCATATAAATTAATATTACAGCCTCTTGCATTTTTATCCTCTCCCTTCTATTTCCTGCTTATAAATTAGTTGTCCAAATCCTCTTTATTGATAATTTTAATTTTTAATTTTTCATTATTAAAACCATTTGTAACATACACATAGGCATTTCCACTTTTTATTGTGTACAAATCTATTGAAATTCTATTTCCACATTCTGTTCCAACAGAAGCCTGAACGATACTATTATTACTTGAATAGCAATTTATCCCTGCTACATCATTTTTATAAAAATTTAAATATATTGTTCGATTTCCATTAATTGTAATATTCTTATTACTAATTGAATAAACAGATTTTACTTTAACTTTAAACTTAACCTTTTTCTTTCCAAGTTTAAGAGTAATTGTTGCCTTTCCTGGTTTTTTCCCCTTTATCCATCCATATTTATTAACTTTTACAACTTTTTTATTTGAAGAACTCCACTTTATTTTAATATTACCTTTAATAGTCCAATCAATTGGCAAACATTCATTTTCTCCAACATAAACTGTTATATTTTTTTGATATCTTGTTATTTTAATTTTAGTTGCTGCGCTTACACTTGTTGGTATTATTGATATTGATAAAACTAATACAAGTACAATTGCTAATATTTTCTTTGCTGGTCTCATAAATTTACACTCCTTTTTTTACTTGTTTTACATAATACCTTTAGTTATAAAACACAATTTACGATGTTTCATATACCTTTGATTTTCCACTATTACTTCATCATCTGATTTGTAAGATTTCAAACTTTTGTATTATTTAATCTCACTTTCTCTTATAAGATTTCTTCTTCCTATAATTCTCTACCGCAATCCGGGGAATCCGCCACTCATTTCTTCCACCAGCCTGCCAAGCAACCAAATCAAACTTTCCATCCCTACATAACTTGGCAATATATCCTTGTGTATATTCTAAAATTTCAGCAGCTTCTTTTGTGCTCACATACTCATCCATTTAAAGTATTTCCTTTCAACTAATAAACTACATTGTGGATCTATATTATAAAAGTGGACACGATTTATAATTCTTTGTTACAATAAATCATACACAAAAAGGAGGTAATCATTATGTCTAAACAAGGTACTCGTTATGATGAAGAGTTCAAGCGAACTCTC
>CALWNA010000221.1 GCA_944382505.1 uncultured Lachnospiraceae bacterium | reverse complement strand
TGATTGTGGGCGGAAATGTGAATCGCCTTGAGGATGTAAAGAAATATATTTATACAGGAGCCAAAAAAGCAATTCTCGACAGCGCAAAGGAAAGCAATCTGGAGATGATAAAAGAAGCCTCTGAAAGATTTGGCAGTGATAAGATTGCCGTAATTGTTCACCCGGATTTTAACTTTTCCAAAATAAAACAGTTAAAATATGACGGGGCATCTCTTATTATTGCCAATGATTGTGTGTCTGATTGCACAGGTTATGGTATCAGAGTAATGTCTTACAATCATACATTTAGTTTTGAAGAACTTGTAAAATTTGGTAAACAGGACAAGGTTTATGGAATTTCCGACGGAAGTTTCAATGAAAATTTTGATTTCTTAAATTTCAAATCCCAGCTAAAGGAAGAAGGATTGGACACAAATGTTTTCGAGACGCCGATTCGTTTTTGTGAATTTAAGACAAATGCGGATGGAATGATTCCTGTCATTGTTCAGGATTATAAAACAGATAAGGTTCTGATGCTTGCCTATATGAATGAGGAGGCTTTTAATCTGACGATTAAGACAGGAAAAATGACCTATTTTAGCAGAAGCCGCAACGAAATATGGGTGAAAGGTCTCACATCCGGTCATTATCAGTATGTGAAAGAATTAACAATGGACTGTGACCTTGATACAATGCTTGCAAAGGTCTATCAGGTGGGAGTTCCATGTCATACAGGAGCTGAAACATGTTTCTTCAATAACCTTATCAAAAAAGAATACGATGATTCTAATCCAATGCGTGTTTTTGAGGATGTGTATAAAACAATTCAGGACAGAAAGAAAAACCCGAAAGAAGGATCTTATACGAATTATCTGTTTGATAAGGGAATTGACAAAATATTAAAAAAAGTCGGCGAGGAAGCTACAGAGATTGTAATCGCGGCGAAAAATCCTGACCCACAGGAAATAACATATGAGATTTCCGACTTTCTTTACCATATTATGGTACTTATGGCAGAAAAGGGCATTTCCTTGAAAGAGATTACAAAAGAACGGTCCCGAAGATAATCATTTGTCTGAAAATGCCTTTGAAGGAATACAGGTTCATATGAAGTGATTTTATCCAAAAACAGGAAGAAAAAGAAAGGACTCCCGCAAATGTATATTTGTGGGAGTCCAAAAAATCAGAAATATCATTCTTATTTTATGTTTATTATCTATCTGAATATATTAGCTCTTTTGGCAATTTTTTTTTAATCAAGGCGATATAGTCATAAATATTCTCAAACTTTTTTTCAACTTTAATTCCCGAACATATAATATCATGATGATGGCTGTCGGCGCCGGCGGTCATTGGCAGGTCATATTGTTTTGCATAAATATAGGCGCGTTGATTTTCTTCTTCCATGTTGCAGGCGTTAAAAACTTCCACACCGTTAACCAATTTCGGAAATAATCGGATTTTCGGGATATATGGTCTGTCTCTGAAAGGATGGGCGTGGATTACCATACCGCCGTTTTTATTTACAATGTCAAATTGTTCCCGGATTGTCCAAAATTCCATTTCCGGATGATTCAGCATCCATTCTTTATCCAACCCGTATATCAGAAAATCCTGACCTTCAAAAGTTTCTTCCCATCCGAAAAATACCTGAAGATTTATTTGTTCTCCGAAAGCTTTTGCTTCCTCATAACCGCTGCAGAACAGACGAATTCTTTCCTCCCAAGGCAATTTATGAGAAATACATGTATTCCCCCGGAAGAAGTGATCTGTGATAATGATACCGGTATATCCGGCTTTTTTGTATGCCATTGCCTGGTGTTTTCCGGAAGCAGAAGCACAGGCGCTGGCCTGGACTGTGTGTAAATGTGTTTCATATTTAAACATTGTTATCTCCTAATTCAATAATAAACTTTACTTTTCCTTTGTTGTAAAAAAACACCTTGTATAGTATTATAAAAGATAGGTTTATTGTTTCCAGTATACCATAGAAAAATAATAAAAACCACCTGCGTGGTTTTTGAAAGGACGAAAATGAATACGGGAATTATATTTGATTTGGACGGAACGCTTTGGGATGCTACACAAAATATTACGAATTCATGGAATGATACAGTGCAAAAAAAAGGCTACAATCTTAATCTGACCAGAGAGTGTGTTTCAAAAGAAATGGGAAAAATAATGGAGGATGTTGCTGATTCTCTTTTTCCGATGATAGAGATACCTGAAAGATATGATTTATTAAAAGAATGCCTGAAAGATGAAAACGAATATCTGGCAAAAAACGGTGGAAACCTGTACAATGGTGTCGTGTCGGTTTTTCAAAAATTAATTAAAAAATATCAGGTTTTTATTGTCAGTAACGGGCAGCTTGATTATATAAAGACTTTTATAAAATATTTCGGATTTGAAAAATATATATCCGATTATGAAGAAGCAGGAAGAACCGGCAGACCTAAGGCGGACAACATAAAACTTGTTATGAAAAGAAATCATTTAGATAAAGCCTTTTATGTAGGGGACACTTTAGGTGATATGATTGCCACAGAGGAAGCGGGAATTCCATTTATTCATGCTTCTTATGGATTTGGAACTGTTCCCGCGGACAGACTAAAAATTAACGATATTACAGAATTGCCTGAATTGATTGACAGATTAGTGGAGAATAAAAATAATGAGAAAATTAGCACTTACGGATGAAATTTTGATGAAAATTGAAAAACCTGCCCGATATATCGGGAATGAGGTGAATATGATTGTAAAAAATCCGGCCGATGTCGATGTGCGTTTTGCAATGTGTTTTCCGGATATATATGAAATTGGAATGTCCCATTTGGGAATTCAGATTATATACGATATGTTAAACAGAAGAGAGGATGTGTATTGTGAAAGAGTTTATTCACCATGGATAGATTTAGACAAGATTATGCGTGAAAAAAATATTCCGTTATTTGCCATAGAATCCCAGCAGCCGATTAAAAACTTCGATTTTCTCGGAATCACCTTGCAGTATGAAATGTGTTATACAAATATTCTTCAAGTGCTGGATTTATCGAAAATTCCGCTTTTGTCAAAAGACCGGACAGAATCCGATCCGATTGTCATCGGCGGCGGTCCGTGTGCATACAATCCGGAACCGATTGCAGATTTTTTTGATATTTTTTATATCGGAGAAGGCGAGACAGAATATTACCATCTTATAGATTTATATAAAGAAAACAAAAAAAATGGCGGTTCCCGAAAAGATTTTCTTGAAATGGCTGCCGGCATTTCATGTATATATGTACCGCAATTTTACGATGTCACATACAATGAGGATGGCACAATAAAAGAAATGAAGCCGAATAATGAATGTGCGCCGGCAAAGGTAAAAAAAGAGATTGTCCTTGATTTCAATGAAGTTTTTTATCCGGATAAACCTTTGGTTCCGTTTATTAAGTCGGTGCAGGATCGATGTGTCCTGGAAATACAGCGGGGGTGTATCCGTGAGTGCAGATTCTGTCAGGCGGGATCAGTCTACAAGCCTCTTAGGGAGAAAAAACTGGATAAATTAAAAGAAATCGCATTGACCCAGCTTCAATCTACGGGTCATGAAGAAATTTCACTAAGTTCACTGAGCAGCAGTGATTATTCACAGCTTCAGGAACTCATTGATTTTCTTATGGAAGAATGCAAAGCAAGGCATGTAAACATCTCCTTGCCATCTTTGAGAATTGACGCTTTTTCTCTGGATGTAATGCGTAAAGTACAGGACGTAAAGAAAAGCTCCATCACGTTTGCTCCTGAGGCGGGAACCCAGCGTATGCGAAATGTAATTAATAAGGGACTTACCGAAGAAGATATTTTGAATGGTTCCAGGCAGGCTTTTCTGGGTGGCTGGAACAAAGTAAAGCTATATTTTATGCTGGGGCAGCCAACCGAGACGAATAATGATGTCGATGGAATTATGGATTTATGTGAAAAAATTGCCGAACTGTATTACGAAACAGTTCCAAAAGAACAGCGAAAAGGAAAGTGCCAGATAACGGCGAGCACATCCTTTTTTGTTCCAAAACCATTTACGCCATTCCAGTGGGCATCCATGTGTTCAGCCTCCACATTTTTAGATAAAGCCAAGCGCGTTAATGACAAACGAAAAACCTTACTGAACAGAAAAAGTATAAAATACAACTGGCATGAAGCAGATTTAAGCATCCTGGAAGGACTGCTTGCAAGAGGAGACAGAAGATTATCAAAAACATTACTTGCCATCTATCATAAAGGCGGCATCTATGATGCATGGTCTGAGTGCCACAACAATGAAATTTGGGAAGAAGCCATAAAAGAAACAGGCGTTGATTTGGATTTTTATATTACAAGACAACGGTCGGCGGATGAAATATTTCCCTGGGATTTTATTGACACCGGAGTGACGAAAGAATTTCTGCTTCGGGAATGGAAGAATGCCCTGGAAGAAAAAGTCACACCGAACTGCAGAATGCAGTGTTCCGGATGCGGTGCTGCAAGTTTTGGAGGAGGAGTCTGTCATGAAAATTAGAGTCAGATTTTCGAAACAGGGACAAATGAAATTTATCGGTCATTTGGATATGGTCAGATATTTTCAAAAAGTTATGAGAAGAGCCAATGTGGACATTGCATATTCCGAGGGGTTTTCTCCGCATCCAAAGATGTCTTTTGCGGCGCCCTTAAGTGTAGGTGCTGTTAGTACCGGGGAATACTTTGATATGGAAGTCAACAGTACCGGCTCTACATCGGAAATGATTGCGCGCATCAACAGGCAAAACGTATCCGGCATTGAAGTTTTAAGCTATAAAAAACTGCCGGAAGGGGCAAAAAACGCCATGAGCATTGTGGCCGGTGCAGACTACAATGTTTATACAGACCTTTTTCACCCAAAAACCATCGAGGAATTTTTGATGCAGGATAATATCACTGTGTTGAAAAAGACGAAAAAAAGTGAGAGAGAAGTCGATATAAAACCATGGATATATGAAATGTCCCTGACAGATAATGGTGTATTTATGAAAGTGGCACAGGGGAGCGGGGCAAACTTAAAACCGGAACTGGTAATGGAAGCGCTTTCAGAATATGCCTGCATTGCGTTGCCGGAATATGTTACCTATGAGAGAGTTGATATGTATTATAGTCAGGGTGGCGCATTGCGATCACTGGATGACGTTGGAGGCATCATTGAATAGTAAATTAATTATTTCAGATTTTTATAAAGGGATTCTGCTGGGATTTTTAAGCTGCAATGGTAAAATTGAACGGATTTATCATTTGAATGAAGAAAATCTTTTGGGGAATATATATTGCGGATATGTAAAAGATGTCGTCAAAAATATTCATGCATGCTTTGTCGAATTTGATAATGGTCAAAAAGGTTATCTCTCATTGAAGGATTTTATTGATTTTACCGGAAATAATATGAAACAAGTACATTGTGGCGATAAAATTCTGATACAGGTTTCCGGCGATAAAATAAAATCAAAAGAGTATACGCTGACCTCAAAAATCAATTTAAATTCTGAATGTCTTGTTCTTACGGTGGGAAATAACGACATTAGTGTGTCAAGAAAAATTGGCGATACAAAAAAGAGAGAAGAACTAAAGGAACTTCTTTTCGGATTTAAAAATGATAAATTCGGTTTTATTTTAAGGACAAACAGTATTCATTTTTCTAAAGAAGAAATTATCCGACAGGCTCAAAAATTGACGGAACAATGGCAATCCATAAAAAAAAGATTTCAACATTCTGTGGCAAAAGAGGCTCTTGTAAAAAATAATATAATTTTTAAAGTATGCAAGGAGTATACAGAACAATTTGGCGGTGAGATAATTACGGATAATCAATCTCTTTATGACAAAATAAGTACCGTATATAAAAATGTTAAATATTATCAGGATTCTAAACTGAGTCTGTGTAATAAATTTGCTTTGGGCAGTAAGTTAAATGAAGTTTTAAGTCCGAAAGTTTGGTTGAAATCCGGAGCATACCTGATTATTGAACCAACAGAGGCGTTGACTGTAATTGATGTAAATTCCGGCAAGGCGGATCTTAAAACCGAAAGAACAGAAACCATAAAAAAAATCAATACAGAAGCAGCAAAAGAGAGCTTAAGACAAATCAAATTAAGAAATTACTCCGGGATAATCATTATTGATTTTATTAATATGAACAATAAAGAAGACTATGCGGATATAAAAAGCATTATGGAGCAACAGGCAAAAGAAGATTTTTTACAGTGCAATATTGTGGACTTTACGAAATTGGGATTATTGGAAATTTCCCGAAAGAAAAAAGAAAGACCATTGCAAGAAATACTGAAATAAGCAGGTAAAAAAAATGAACAGAAAGCTGAAAAAAATTGGAAGTATTATGCTGGCAGGCATATTGATATTGTCAATATTTACGTCTTGTGAAAATCAAAAAAAGACGGAGGATATTGTCGATTTGTCATGGTATATTAATTTTTCATGGTTTACCACAGACTGGGGAAATGATATGGTATCAAAGGCAATTACCGAGAAAACGGGATGCAATATTAATTTCATTGTCCCTACCGGAGATCCAAATGAAAAGCTCGATTCCATGATTGCCTCAGACTCGCTTCCGGATTTAATTACTTTAGGCTGGTGGGAACCGGAAATCAGTGAAATGATAAACAATCAAAAAGTATATGCGTTAGATGAACTGGCGGACGAATATGATACATATTTTTATGATGTTGTAAATGATGAAGTGATGAAGTGGCATACCAGCGAAGATGGGCATATTTATCAGTACCCAAATTCTGCCTGTTCGCCTTCAGATTATGAAAAATATGATAATCTTGCATCCAACGAAACTTTTCTGGTCAGAAAAGACATCTATGAAGCCATAGGTGCGCCGGACATGACAACTCCCGAAGGTTTTGTGAGTGCAATTGAAAAAGCTGCCGAGATGTTTCCCACAATTGACGGCAATGAAATGATTCCTGTCGGATGTACGGAATTTCATGATATCGGATGTGATTCTTTTGACAATTATCTTTTAGATTTTCTGGCGGTTCCCTATGTGGACGAAAAAGGAAATGCCATTGACCGACTAAAAAATGAAGATTATGTGACATGGCTGAAAGCTTTTAACAAACTTGGTCGTGAGGGCTTGCTGAAGGATGAGATATTTATAGAAACACGAACGCAGATGTCAGAAAAAATTGCAAAAGGTCAATACTTCTGCATGATTTATCAGTATACAGACATGGAAGCCCAGCAAAAACAGCTTTACGCAAATAATCCGGACGGAATCTATATTGCAGTTGACGGGCCTAAAAATTTAGCAGGTGATGATTATACGCTTCCGGGGACCAGTGTTAACGGTTGGACCGTAACTATGATTTCAAAAAAATGTGAAAATCCTGAAAAGGCAATTCAATTAATGACCTATCTTATGAGTGAAGAAGGACAATTGATGACTTGGCTGGGAGTTGAAGGAAAGACCTGGGATTATGACGAAAACGGTACTCCTGCGATGAAAGAAGATGTGAAAGAGCTGTTATATAATGACAGAGCAACTTTCGATCAAGAGTACGGTGCAGATTCCTGTTACTGGATGCTGCAGAATAATGCAATGGCATCTCAATGGATTCAGGACGATGAAAACAATCCTGTTACACAATTAAAACAGTGGACATACCCATATACCGTTTATGTGGGTCAATATACAATCACTTTCGATGCTGATAGCGAATTGGGAAAAATAAAAAATAAGGCAGATACCGTGTGGGGAGATACTTTACCGAAATTATTATTAGCGAAAAATAACAAGGTGTTCGATAAAATATATAATGAGTTTATGGAAGAAAGATATGCATTGGGATATGAAAAAGTGCTTGACGGACTCACTGAGAAAATTAACGAAAATATAGAAAAATTAGGGTTGGATAAGTAATGAAAAAGGACACAAAACAACACAGAAAATTTAAAATTTCTCTTAATGGAAAGATCGTTGGCATTATGACTTTTTTTATGATTTTCTGCGCTGTGCTGTGGTCCGTTGTCATGTTTGTAAACATGACGAGAAATGCAAATAACAATGCGCTTTCCGATGAAATAGCTTATATGCAATCTGTTGAATCCAATATCAACAGTGTAGAAGAAGTCTGTAATCTTGCCAAACAGATTGTGTCCCAAAATTCTTCAATTATTAATTATATCCAATTTAAAAAACAAGGAAAAGAATTAAATCCCATTGAAAAGATAAATTTTTACAATAATGAAATCGGTTCCATAGAAAATATGATAAATATTAATCCTTATCTGTACCAAATAAGATTGTTTATCAATTCGGATATCGATGAGAGAACCCCCTGTTTTTACAAAATTGAAAGAATGAAGAACATGACATGGGCTGACACTTATACTGACAACCAATGGCAGGTAGATTATCCGGATACGGTTTTCCCTGACAGCGTAAACGAAACACTGCGCCTGGCGGGAATCATAAGCGAATTAAAAGATGACAACGGCGAACTTCTTGCTGTTTTAGAAGTGTCTACGAATATGGAAAGTCTCTTTCCTGATTTTGACAGTCAAAGCGAAGACAGTCTGAGTTGCTTTATCTCAAACGACAATAAATTCTTTTACCCGGAACAACAAACAGAGGTCTGGGAAAATAATAAAACAGATATTCTCAACTTTATAACAGAATCATCGCAAATAAACAATAGTTTTTTTGAAAAAT
>CALWNA010000220.1 GCA_944382505.1 uncultured Lachnospiraceae bacterium | reverse complement strand
TTTTCTTCTGTTACAAAACTCATATCAGAAATTGTAAGTGTCATCGTGGTGGCGGATGCAATATGTTCAACCACGGTAGCATTCTTTCCCGGATCGAAGAACACATCCAGCGTCCCTGCAATTTTGTAATCTTCCGGTATGGTGACTTCCTTTTCATAATAGTAAGGAATTCCTGCCTGCACGGTAATATCATCCTGCGAGAATATATAATCATCACTTTCTCCTACGACCTTTACCCTGACAGATTTTGTCACATCCGATGTAATCGTACATTTATAGGTATATGTGTTGCCAGGGACATATCTCAAATTTTTAAGATACGCCTGCATCTGCCACAAACTGTCCCCTACGGATGTGGTATGGATGGTAATCCCTGTATTGGTAGCATCTGATACAGTACCGTCTGCAGTTCCCCAACCATTCTGTCCGCCAAAATAAGTACCCATTGTTCCTGTATTAACAGCCACGGAATCAACTGTTTCATAAGTAACAGATGTCTCGCCCTCAAACTTTGTTGTCACTTCCGGTTCTTCCGTTTTTTGGTAAACTCTCACATAATCTACTTCCATAATGGAATTATTTGGAAATGCAGACTCATCAATGGTATATCCCGGCCACTGCCCGCCTATGGCAAGATTTAAAATAATGTACTGATTATTTCTGAATTCGCTCATATGAGAGGCTGTAATACTTTGTGTCAAAAATACCTGATCGTCGATATACCACTGAATTTGTTTTGCATCCCATTCAATACCATATGTATGCCACTCTGTTCTGTCATAACCGGAAGGAGTTTTCCCTTCTGCACTGTCACTGGTATCTCCTTGTCCGGTATAATCTGCCGATTCGACATGCCAATGCAAAGCTCCATGGGTAAAATTTTCAGTATTGATGGCTTCCATAATGTCAAGTTCTCCACATCTCGGCCATCCGACAGACTTAAAATTAGCTCCCAGCATCCAAAATGCCGGCCATGAACCCGTAAAACTTGGAAGCTTTATCTTTGCCTCAATTCTGCCATATTTAAAATCCTGTTTTCCCTGGGTTGTAATTCTTCCGGAGGTATAATCACAATTTCCATATCTTTCTTTCAGCGCCTTAATCTTAAGGGTACCGTCCGATACTTCTACATTTTCTTCTCTGTCTGTATAATACTGTTTTTCACCATTTCCCCAGCCCCAGTCTCCATTTCCGATTTCGTAATTCCAGGTATTTGTATCAAGGCTGGTTCCATTAAACTCGTCACTCCATACAAGATTCCACTCCTCAGCAGCCGCAACTTGTTTTTCGGTAGCAGCGCCACCAAAGCTAATGCCGCTCAACGCCAATGAAAAAGATAATGCAACTGCTGCAACTCTTTTAAATTTCATAATAAATCTCCTTTCACTTTGTTCTCCGCCCATCATACATACTCATATACTATATAACCAAATAAAAATATTTTTATCAAGTATTATGTACAAATTACACAAAATTTCCAGAACAATCATAACTCAAAAGGAAATTTTACCCCCATCTGTTTTCTTATCTCATCCATGACGTGCATCATCTTTAAAGTCTTGCCGTGCGTCATTCGTTCACTTTCTGTTTTTCCCGCTTTTATATCCGCTACACAAGCCTTAACTTCATACTCATATCCGCTTATCTGTTCCTCTTTGCTCCACTTTTCTATCAGATTGCTATCTCCATCGTACACCTTCACGCACTCCGGGCAATTTACTCCCTCTACAACGATTCTTCCCTTTGTTCCATAGATAACTGCACAGCCATCTCCAAAAGAACACATTCCTGCATTTAAATCTGCCAATGTTCCATTCTTGTACACAAGTGTATACTGCCCTATCTTATCAACACCTTCCTCCGTTAGAATGCCGGTGGCATTGATATAGTCAATATCATCTCCCATTACGATAGATGCCATGGTAAGTGGATATATTCCCACATCCAACAGTGCACCTCCCGCCAGTTCCGCCTTAATAAGCCTCTCCTTATGCATCATTGGAAAATTCAGATTTGCTGTTATGGAAGACACTTCACCGATTGTTTTATTCTCAAGAATCTCTTCTAATTTATAAACTAACGGCATAAATCTGGTCCACATGGCCTCTCCCAGAAACAGACCTGTCCGCTCTGACATCTCTATTAATTCTTCCGCCTGCTTTGCATTGGCAGTAAATGCCTTCTCACAAAGTACATGCTTTCCGTTTTCAAGGCACAACTTTGCCTGCTCAAAATGAAATGAATGCGGTGTGGCAATATAAATCACATCCACATTCTTATCTTGCGCCAACTCCTCATAGGAACCATAAGCTGCCTGCATATGATATTTTTCTTTATAGGATATTGCTTTATCAATGCTTCTGGAGGCAATGGCATACAAATTGACCTCTGACATATTCATAATGGTATATGCCATTGTCTCTGCGATGCTTCCCGCTCCAATAATTCCAAAATTCATCTTCTATACCTGTTTCTTTCTCATTGCTTTTAATTCTTCCACGCGAAACTTATATGTGGTATTACAGAAATCGCACTTCACTTCTATCTCTTTTCCATCATTAATAATATCATCTAAATCTTTACTGCTGATACCTGAAAGGGCATTGATAATCTTTTCCCTGCTGCAATTACATTGAAAATGAGTATCCATGGTATCTGTAATTTCCACATCCATATCTCCCATCACTTCTCTTAAAATATCTTCCGGTGTCATTCCCTTTTCCAACATGTCTGTGACAGAAGTAATCTTTGATATTCTGTCTTCTAAAGTACTGATTGTCTTTTCCTCTGCAAACGGCATTAACTGGACAATAAATCCACCTGCCTGTTTTACGGTATTATCCTTTGACATAAGAACACCAAGCCCTACCGCCGAAGGTACCTGTTCGGATGTTGCAAAATAGTACGTCAAATCCTCTGCAACTTCGCTGGTTCCTAATGGAACCTGGCTGGAATATGGCTCTTTCAGTCCCATATCTTTAATTACAGTCAAAGTTCCATATCCTATGGCGGCTCCAACATCTAATTTTCCTGCATAATTTGCCGGAATAATCACGTTAGGATTTCCCACATAACCTTTCACATTCCCTTTGGAGTCTGCAGTGACTGTCACACCATTGATTGGTCCGTCCCCCTTCATTATCAGGGTGAGCATATCCTTATCGCCTTTCATCATAACGCCCATCATGGCTCCGCCTGTCAAAAGTCTTCCCAATGCCGCTGTTGCCACCGGACTTGTATTGTGCCGCTGCCTTGCAGTCTCCACCATTTCCTTTGACGTAATTGCAAATGCCCGAATCTGCTGATTTGCTGCCGTTGCTCTGACGATATAATCCATTTTTCGCTCCTCCTTATTTCATTACTTCCTTTGCTACTACATATATCCTATCATTGTCTTCCTCTGCCTTTTGCTTCGTAAAGGCATTATATGCTGTGACAAATTCCAATCCTGCCTCACCAAGTGCCGCTTTTATTTCTTCTAATGAGTATGCTCTCTGATAATGCCACTCGGTAAATTTATCATATCTGTCATCATCTCCCTTTACAAAGAGAGACAGCTGGTATTCATTAATATTCTCATCTGTATCAAAATGATTATCCCATATAAAACTACATTCGTCGCGGTCTTCTGCGATAACGGACTCGCCAATTTTTTCATAACTGCTCTTTGTTTTTAAATCGAAAATAAATATGCCTCCCGGATCAAGATAATTATTTACCAATTTAAAAACCTGAACCAAATCTCTATACTCTGTGATATAATTCATAGAATCGCATATACTTACCACTGCTGCCACAGTTCCATACAGTTCGAATGACCGCATATCCTGCAGCAGATACAATATGCTCTCGTCGTTTCCTCTCTTTTCCATTGCGACATTCAGCATATCATAAGAATTATCAACTCCTATCATATCGTAACCGGCTTTGGATAATATCTGCGTCACATTTCCTGTACCACATCCTAAATCCAAAATAATTCCCTCATCTACATTATAATCTTTTAATATTGCAATTAAATATTCACACCAGGCACTATAATCAATATTGTCCATAAATTTATCGTATACCTGTGCAAACCCTGTATATGCTTCCATAAAATCTCCATTTCAACACCTTGTCCGGTTATAAAATATCTATAAAACTTTCCCGGACACCTGTTTTTACATTTAACTGTTCACTTATACGCTGATTTTAATAATTTTATATTATAGCAACAGTTCAGCCATGCCAGCTCGAATTCGCTTCGCTTCTTCAATCTGTATGCCTTTCCAACAGTTCAGCCATGCCAGCTCGAATTCGCTTCGCTTCTTCTCGCTGATTTGGCTCACCATATGATACAGAATAAAAACATCAAACTGCCTGCAAGCAGTCGTTTGCTGTTTTTATTCTGTATCGCATGGCTGAACTGTTACATTTTATCAACAAACACCATGAAACGCAACCTTGATTAATCCCCTTTCCTCCTTTATACTAAAAACACAGTATAAAAGAAAATTGAGGTTTTTATGATAAACATTTCACAGAATATAAGAAATGTCTGCAAAAAAAAGATGCCGATACCTGCCTTGTTTTTGGTATTGATGGTATCGATATTGATTTGCTGTCCGTTCATAAATATTTTTCACCCTACAAGTATAGACAACATCTATGATGTTACAGGTGACAGCGAATATGTGGAAGTCACTGCAGATACCTTATATTATTCAGGCTATAATTTAATAAAAACAGGACAGCGCGACTATGGTTACTATTATTCCCTAAAGGACAATAATTGCATTTTTGTAATTATCCCCATAGACAAGACACCAAAAACAATTCTTTATAACTACAAATTTAAAGCAAAAATTATAAAACCAAACAAAGCCTACAAACAGATGCTTTCCGCCTTTGCCGACGACTTAAACTGGAATGAGCAGGATCTGGCAGAGGTTTCCGGCAAGTTTATACTAAGCAATGCAAATTACCATCCGGTTTTATATATGATACTGTTATGGATTGTTTTGGTTATCTTGCTAATCTCAATCAAAAAACTGTTTGAGGCAATGGCCGGATATGTAAATCCAACACTATACCCTGTATGTACATTTTTAGGAAAACACGCTCAAAAAGAACTGATAGAAGAAGCGCAGGAAGAACTTGACAACGAGAATTATCTTCAAATTAATTCCATGTACATTACGGAAAATTATTTCATTGATTTGGGAAAATCGCAGGTTTCCATTATTCCTTTGAATGAAATTGTCTGGTGTTACAGACTTGGTACAATATCCTTGAATCCAAAAAAGAACCTTCCGGAATATTCCATATATTTTACCATTTTAAACGGCACCGTAATTATAGCCAGACATAAAACAAGCGACGAGGCATTAGAATTGATTAATGCCATAAGGGCCACAGAATACAACATTATCATAGGTCATTCAGACGCAAAAAGAAAAAGAGCAAAAAAAATAATCAACAAATATAAAAAAGGGATTTGACACCATAGAAGATTTTTCTTCTGGTTGCCAAACCCTTTTTTATATAGAATTTCTTTATTTTTGTATAGAAATTATGGTTTTACAATCGGAGTCCAACCGTCATCTCCGGGCTTTACCACTTTTTTTGTTGTGGTTTCCTCCTCTGTGACTTTTTCCGTTTTCTGCTCTGTTGCATTTTCGGTTTTCTTTTCTGTCGTCTTTTCTTTGTCTGCTTCACCTTCGTTTTGTTTCGTAGGTTTTTCAGTCTGCTCCGCTTTATTTTCTGCTAAGGCTGACTGCGCAGAAGTTTCTTTATTATTATAATTCCAGTCTTCCTCATAAAAAATTGCTTCATTATCACCATACGAAACATTTTTCACTTGATTTTTCTCTAATGAATTCTTGTTGGAATTTGTATTTCCTTCATGATAGTCTGATGGCGACAGCTCTTCGACTGCAATATTTTCTCCTGATTTGCCGTTATCTTTTCCATCTATGACAACGTATCTGGTAACGGTCTGACCATCTTCATTTATATAGGTCACTGCCGATGTTTCTTCTGTCCCATTGACTACAGTCGTTTCGGCATCACTTTTTGCATTTCTGCTGCCCCCATTACAACAGAGAAGTATTAATAAAACGATTATCATAAGAATCATCAATATGATAATCCTCATTATTCTTCTCGCTCCGGGTGTTTTCAGTTTTACTTTTTTTAACAAACCTGATTCTCGGAGTTTAAATTCATTATCATTCATATGTTATATCTCCAATTTTGACAAAATAATTTATAATGTTTCTACCAATCTCCCCAATCAGCAGTAGCTTCGTTATCTATTTCAGTCATACTTTCGGAATTTTCTGTGGCAGTATTGGAGAACATTATACAATCTTTTACCTGAAAAAATGTAAATTCTATTTCAGGCCTTTCATAATATTTCTGATTCTTCATTTCACTTCACCACTTTCTTAAATAATGAATTAAATATCAATTTATTTTGAACTGCGGTACGGTTCGTATTCATCATGTACCTGTTGTAGAAATTCCACACTTTCTACATCACTATTTTCGTAATACCCTCCTTCCAATATATAATCTGTTGTTTCTATGTAGCTGATAGAATAACCTTTTCCACAAGCCTTATGTCCCGTCTCCGTATAGTAATATGTCTGTACATTCCCATTGCAGTCATAATATGTAATGTAAGGTCGGGCAATTGCCTCTTCTCCATACAGTCTTGCAGGCATTCCGGTAATAACAGCCGTGTAATATTCATAATTGCTGCATTTTTCAAAAGTAACAACCGCCGGCACAACCAGATTTCCCTTCGTCACCGCCGTTGCCGTCTCATCTTTTTCTAAAATACTTCCTTCCGGTAAAATCTTTCGCATGGTAACCACGGTTCCATACCCCACACCTTTTTGACTGCTGCTTGCAGGTTTCAATGTTCCATTCTTTTCATTCAATGCTTCCAGATCTTTTATCAAATCATAACTGATGCAGGAAACAAATCTGAGCCCCTGTGCAAATCCATTTAATTCAAATGTACGCACCTGTACCCCCACAAGTCCGAATTCTGTTCCCAAATTGGTTCCTTCATCTGCCATCTGATTTACCTTGTCTGTTTCATCCAGCTCCATGGTTCCAATCTGTCTCCAACCGGCATAAAGATAATTTTCCTCCTGCATAAGATAGCTTTCTTCTTCGCTTTCCGGAAGATAAGGTATTGTACAATCCTCGTCCATATACCAGCCTTTGAAAGCATATCCGTCATGCTCCGGTGCCGCCAGTAATTCATCTGTACGCAGAGAATATCCTCTGTGAACATCCACAGTTGAAACGACTCCTTCATTTTCTGTTGTCAAACTGTCTATGTATGTT
>CALWNA010000219.1 GCA_944382505.1 uncultured Lachnospiraceae bacterium | reverse complement strand
CTAAAGATGTCTCAGAGTTATGACTTTGTAATGGAAAAGGAAGGCGGATTAGACGGCGAGGTGGCGCAGAACGGAAAGAATTTTTCCGGGGGACAGAAACAGCGGCTTACGATTGCAAGGGCGCTGGTGAGAAAGCCGGAAATCCTTATACTGGATGACAGCTCCTCCGCCCTTGACAATGCGACAGATGCAAAGCTTCGGCAGAATCTGAAAGAACTTAAAAATACTACGGTATTTATTGTATCACAGAGAACATCTTCCATTATGGACGCAGACAGGATTATTGTGCTGGATGATGGTAAGATGGTTGGCAGTGGAACGCATAAAGAATTATTGAAAAACTGTGAAGTATATCAGGAAATTTATCAGTCGCAGTTTAAACAGACAGAGAAGGAGGCTATGTAAATGAAAGAAGTATCACTTACACAGAAACAGGCTCTGAAATGTCTGGCAGAAAGAATCAAAAAATACTGGCATCTTATGACAGGCTCTCTTGTTTTTGCGCTGGTTTATGTCGTTTTGTCCTTATATGTTCCCAAACTGATCGGTTACGGAACTGATAAAATTATAGCCAAGGGAAATGTGGATTTCCGTGCCATAGGCAATATAGCAGTTCAGATATTGGTTGCAACGGTTATTGCTGCAATTGCCCAATGGATTATGGGATTATGTAATAATAAAATCACCTACAATGTCATACGGGATACCAGACAGGAGGCGTTTGAAAAAATACAGAAACTGCCATTAAGTTATATCGATGCACATTCCAGCGGTGAGCTGGTCAGCAAAATGATTGCTGATGTGGACCAACTGGCGGATGGTTTGCTGATGGGATTTTCACAGTTGTTTACCGGTGTTGTAACCATTATTCTGACACTGGTATTTATGCTTACAATTAACTGGAAAATAGCGCTGGTTGTTATTTTGATTACTCCTGTTTCATTTTTTGTTGCCGGGTTTATTGCAAAGCACACTTATTCCACGTTTCGGAAACAGTCGGAGACGAGAGGCGAACAGACGGCTTTTATTGACGAGGTGATTGGTGGGCAAAAGATTGTCAAGGCATTTGGTCAGGAAGAAAACGTCATTGAAAAATTTGATGGAATTAATGAAAAATTGGGGAAATATTACACGAAAGCTACATTTTTTTCATCCATCACAAATCCCGCTACAAGATTTGTAAATAACATTGTCTATGCGGGAGTTGCAATCAGTGGAGGACTGGTAGCGATACTGACAGGCAGCATTACCGTAGGAGGACTGACTTGTATTTTAAGTTATGCGAACCAATACACAAAACCTTTTAACGAAATTTCCGGTGTGATTACGGAACTTCAAAATGCAATTGCCTGTGGTGCAAGAGTTTTTTCCTTAATTTATGAAGCACCGGAAACAGTAAAAGAAAATGAAATAGAATTAAAAGATGTTCAAGGCAGAGTGGACATTCATAATGTCAGTTTTTCCTATGTACAGGATAAGAAATTGATAGAAAACTTAAATCTTAATGTAAAGCCGGGACAGAGAATCGCCATTGTCGGTCCCACGGGCTGTGGGAAGACGACAATTATTAATCTGCTGATGCGGTTTTATGATGTAAATAAAGGAACGATTACAGTTGATGGACATAATATCAATGATGTCACAAGAGAAAGCCTGAGGAATTCCTATGGAATGGTGCTTCAGGAAACATGGCTTAGAAATGCTACTGTAAGAGATAACATTGCCATGGCAAAGCCGGATGCCACGGAGGAAGAAATCATCGCGGCAGCAAAGGCCAGCCATGCTCATAGTTTTATAAAGCGCCTTCCAAAAGGATATGATACTGTCATCGGAGAAGAGGGAGGAAGTTTGTCCCAGGGACAGAAACAGCTTTTATGTATTGCAAGAGTGATGCTGTGTCTGCCGCCAATGCTGATTCTGGATGAGGCAACATCTTCCATAGACACAAGAACCGAGATAAGAATCCAGAAAGCTTTTACAAAAATGATGAATGGAAGGACCACCTTTATTGTTGCCCACCGGTTGTCAACGATAAAAGAAGCAGACACTATCCTTGTAATGAATGCCGGAAAAATCATAGAACAGGGAAACCACGAAGAATTACTGAAACAAAAAGGCTTTTACTATGCGCTATACAATGCGAAATAAGCGGCGAACGCGCCGAAAAAGAAAGCCCGCAGCAACATGCTTGCATGATTGCGTCGGGCTTTCTTTTTCGGCATGTGAGTGCAAACGACACCTCAAAACACAAAGTGTTTTGAGGTGCGTTCGCCGATTATGAATAAAAGACAAGCAGATTATTTCATCTCCCTTAAATTTCGGATAAGAAAATATGCAAAAACAGCGCAGATTGATATGGCGCATACTCCGGCAGAGAAAAGATTGAATATCTTTCCGGAAAAAGTTGAAAAACTGAATATAAAACGGATTAATTCACCCACGGCAAGACTGCATAGCAGCCAGGCTGTGGGTTTTATGATGTTTTCTAAAGGTGAGAAATAATAATCTACAAATTTTGAGATATGTATGGCATGCAGAGCAGTTACTACAAGATTGCTGATAAGCAGTCCCCACAAATATCCGGTAATTCCGATTTGTGGAACCATAAACCATAGGAATCCTAAGCGTATGATAGTCCCGATTGCATTGTGGATAAAGGCTGCTGTTGTCTTTCCAAGTCCGTGAAGGATAGAACCAAGCGTTGTGGAAAGATACATAAAAGGACATAGCCAGGCGAGTATCTGTATATATTCTCCTGCCTGTGCATGACCAAAGATTTCCGTTCCAATAAAATCACCGTAAAAGATAAAAAGACCAATACAGAATATACCTGTAATCATGGAAAACCGGATGGACAGTTCTGTGGTACGCTTGACACCGGAAGAATTGTCCGATGTGTTGGCCTTTGCAATGGTAGGCAAAATCATAGTAGAAACAGAATTGTTAATGGCTGAAGGAAACGTAATTACAGGCAGAGCCATACCTGTGAGAATGCCGTATATGCTCAATGCGTCAGAAGATGTCATACCGCTTTTTACAAGAACAATTGGAACAAGGAGCGCCTCAATACATTGCAGGAAAGTAAGCATGATTTTGTTGAGTGTAAGTATGTATGAAACAGAAAACATTCTTTTCATTGTCGAAAAAACATCCCGTATCTTAAAAGCGTATCTTTTTTCGGAGGTGATGGCAATCAGGCAGAAAACTACGCCGAGAGCTTCAGAGATAATCATAGAATAAACGGCAATCAGCGGTGTGATTGTAATATCGTTCCCAATCCACACCATTCCCATAATATATAGAGAAGTCAATTTTACAATCTGTTCAAAGACGGATGACCATGCGGGAACAAAAGTTTTCTTTAATCCCAGATAATACCCTGAAATACATGAATGCACTGTGGACAATGGGATAACAATGGAGGCGTATTTGAGCAGTTGGGCACAGTCTGTATTTTTTATAATGTATGCAGAAACCGGTTCTGCAAAATAAAACAGGCAGGCACAAGTGATACCTGAAAGAAAAAGTGACATAATAATACTGCTGATAAACACAAGATAACATTGGGATTTGCTTTTGCTTTCAGCGACAAAGCGGGAGACAGCTATCTGAATTCCTCCACAGCTTAAAGCGATACAAAAAGACAGAACCGGAAAAATAAGCTGAAAAATTCCCATGCCTTTTGCACCGATTAAGTTGGAAAGGAATATTCTATATAAGAAACCTATTATGCGGCTGATTAATCCTGTTATGGTCAGTAACAGGGTTCCTTTAACAATTGGATTTTTACGAAACATAATACCTTGGGCAGATGTGTTTATTATAATCTATTCGAAAAATCACAAAAAATACATAACACAAACAATAAGGCAGGAGAAATCATGATTTATTTAGATAATGCAGCAACAACAAAAGTTTCAAATAGAGCAAAAAAAGCAATGGAGCCATACCTTTCGGAAATGTACGGAAATCCATCCGGCATTTACGAATTGGGTCGAAAAGCAAGAGACGCAATAGAAAAAACACGCAGAATGATTGCAAGGGCAATCAATGCACCGGCGGAATGTATCTTCTTTACATCAGGGGGAACAGAATCAGATAACTGGGTTTTGGAAAATGGGGCATATATGGGAAATCATATTGTAACCAGCAGTATAGAGCATCCGGCAATATTGAACAAATGCAAACAGTTGGAAGATAATGGTGTGGACATTTCCTATCTGGAGGTAGACGGAAAAGGAATTGTTCATCCGGAGCAGATATTCGCAAAATTGGAAAAAGAAACATCGCTTATATCAGTGATGTTTGCAAACAATGAGATTGGAACAATTGAACCGATCGCAGAGATCGGAAGAATTGCTCACAGAAACAATATTTTGTTTCATACAGATGCCGTACAGGCATTTGGTCATGTGCCGATTGATGTCAAAGCAATGAACATTGATATGCTCAGTGCCAGCAGCCATAAATTCAACGGACCGAAAGGAGTGGGATTTTTGTATGTGAAAAATCCCGAAAAAATGTTGTCGTTCATCTATGGAGGAACGCAGGAAAAAGGAATGCGGGCCGGCACGGAAAACGTACCGGGAATCGTGGGAATGGGAGCTGCCGCAATGGAGGCAATATCCAATATGAAAGACAGGATGGCAAAAGAAGTCAAACTCAGAAATTACACAATCAATCGAATATTGCATGAAATTCCGCAGGTGAAATTAAACGGTCATGAGACAAAGAGACTTCCGGGAAATGTTAATTTTACAATTCGGGGAATTAACGGGAATGATTTGGTGAGAAAAATGGATCAGGATGGTATATGTATTTCAGCAGGTTCAGCATGTTCTTCCTGTTCCGCAAAGCCGTCTTATGTCATCAAGGCCCTTGGCATTGATGATGAACAGGCGCTCGGTACGGTAAGAATTACGCTGTGCAGTGACAATACAAAGGAAGAGATGGATTATGCGATTGATAAACTGAAAGAGAACGTTAAGGAACTCAGACGGAAGGATACAATTTAGTAGCGATAAATATTTTTATAAAATCTGTTTTTCTTATGAGATGTTCTATAAAAAATTCATACAAAGGGCATTTACCGGATGGTAAATACCCTTAAGTTGAATTTTTCAATCAGTTTTTCTGCAAAATCAAAAGCATATCCGATGTCGGCGGCTTTATGGGCATCAGAACCGACAGTCACAAATTCGCCTCCAAGCTCTTTATAGCGCCGGATGATATCTGTGTGGGGATTTGGGAAGGAAAATCCTTTCGCCAGATTTGCAGTATTAATTTCCAGTTTAATGTTTTTATCAATAATGAATCTTAAAATTTCATCGATAATATCCTGATAATCATTTACGGAATAATTGCTGTCTTTGTTCGGACTGTATCTGACAATATAGTCCAGATGTCCAAGCGCATCTATAGAATAAAAATTTTTAATTGCAGAGAGTAAAATTTTAAAATATAACTCAAATGCATCACGATCGTTTCTGTTTTTCCAGAAATTTGAATAATATGGGTCCATTCCGTCCACAATATGACAGGAACCAATGACAAAATCAAATTGGTTTTCCGAGATAAGTTTGTGGCACAAGATTTCAGTGCCTTGCATAAGCCCCAGCTCAATGCCTGTAAAAA
>CALWNA010000218.1 GCA_944382505.1 uncultured Lachnospiraceae bacterium | reverse complement strand
TTTTATGTATAATAAAAGAATCGAGGCTGCTACAAGGAACGATTTGACGGAAGGGCGTGAAAGACTTGGAGGTTTCTATATCAACACAGCCGCTGCCGCCTGTGTTTGAGAGACAGGGGCGACGGTGTTATCTGGATCCGGTTAGAAAGAAGCTGATTTATATTACCCCGGAGGAAACCGTCAGGCAGCAGGTCCTTTCATTCCTGATGAAGAGATTAAAGGTGCCCGTGAAGATGATAAGAGAAGAGGAACCACTGGTTCATTATGGAATCGAATCCAGAGGCAGAGCGGATCTCCTTATCGATAAATATGATCCAGAAAAAAATGAGCTGCATCCACTTTGCGTGATTGAATGTAAAGCCCGCCATATTATGCTTGATGAAAATGTTCACAGACAAATGATTGGATATTGTGATGCCCTTGGGTGTGATTACGGGATGGTTACAAATGGAGAAGAGACGTTCTGCTATCATTTTAATCAGGAAACAAACGAGGGGAAATAAAATGGATATAAAAAGTCCGGAAGAACGAATCAGAAATATGGCTGCTATACATTCGAAAAATACAAAACCGGAGGTCTGGTTCAGAAAACAACTATTTGCCAAAGGATACAGATATAGTCTTAATACAAATAAAGTGCCAGGACACCCGGACATCTATCTGCGGAAATACAACACCGCAATATTTGTTCACGGGTGTTTCTGGCATCGGCATCCGGGATGTAAATATGCTTATATGCCAAAGTCAAGAGTAGAATTCTGGCAGAAAAAATTTGAGACTAATGTTAAGAGAGATCAAGAGGTTCAGAAAGAACTGTATAATCAGGGAATAAAATGCTTGATTATATGGGAGTGTACAATCAAAAAGATGAAAAAAGATTATGATTTGTATGAGAAGAATATGAATATAGTGGCAGCCTTTTTGAAAAACAAAGAGTATAGCTTTGAATTTTAAGATTTATATAACAAGATAGAATATATATAAGATAAGTGAAAGGAATTTTCGGGTATGCCAGTAGATAATTTGAAAGAGGATTCTTCAGAAAATAATATTCATGTATTTAGAAGAGAAGTTGTTTCTTCAACACATATTAACTTTCTTTTTGGTGCAGGAGTAAATGGAACTGCTCTTCCTCAATTGAAGGATTTTAGTAAAACAATAGAAAAAATAAACAAATTAGGAGGAAATATATCTGATGGACTGGAAGCAGGTATTGACAGTCTTGAAAATGATTGTGATAGGACAGAGATTAAACGAGTTTTTATTGAAGAATTTAATGGATATCATGAAAAGGCTATTTCCGTTGAAAATACAGATTCAGCATTGGGAAATTTAGAACTGTTGTTGAAAAAAATATATCTAATAGTTCGAAAATCGGAAAACAGAAATCCTAGTATGAAACAAATTAATATTTATACGCTAAATTATGATAACCTTGTTGAAAGAAAATTGATGAAATTAGGGTATTTATATAATTCTATATCAGCAAGCAACACGAATACTAAGGCTGACTTAATGAATGTTATTGGATTTGATTATGCGACAAGAAAATATATCCCCTCGTTTATGGTTAGTAAGTTGCACGGAAGTATAGAAAAGCCAATTATTCCGGGAAAAGCCAAATATCAAGATATGCTGAATGAGGATTATTTTGAAATAGCATTTAACATGAAGGAAAAGCTTTGCAGGATGAATTCTATATTAATTGTGATTGGATATTCGGGTAAAGATGAACACATTAATAAAATTTTACAAGAGTGTTTGAATGCGGGGTTAACAGTATATTGGTTTAAATATTCTGAAAGTGATTGTGTTCCCTTCGGAGCAAGTTCTCAGATTATAATTAGAGAGCAAGAAAATTACAGTAGAAAGAATGATTCAACAAAAAATTGTTTTGATGATTTGGAGTTTGCATGGAAAGAGCAGTAGGTCGTATAGTTGAAGTTCGAGGTGTTAAAGTTCGTGCTGAATTATACAGATTATTTCCACCATATATAGTCACAAAAGGATGTGTATATATAGCACCACGAATTAATACTTTCGTAAAAACAAAAGTAGGGCTTGATGAGATTATATGTCAAGTTACAGGCGAATATTACGATGAACAGAATAGAGGACAGTTTACAGGATATTACTTGGAACTAACGGTAAAGGGGTATTTTCAAGGAAACAGGTTTGTGCAGGGACTTCGTTTATTACCAATGGTTGCTGCAAATATTGAATTACTTGATATAAATGAATTTAAAAGAATTAATGAGTGTTCAGATGATGAGTCGTTTCCGATAGGTACAGATCTTTTTGATATAAACCAAGAATACTTTCTTAGCTATAATGCTATTATTCCTACTCATATTGGTATTTTTGGGAATACAGGAAGTGGAAAAAGCAATACTTTAGGACGTCTACTCCACGAATATTCGCATATTTTGCTAAAACAGAAAAACAGTAAAATGATTATTTTCGATATAAATAATGAATATGGAGATAATGCTATATGTGAAGAGTCAGAAAAGATGGTATATAATTTGACAACAAAATCGAGGATGGGTGACAGGATACCATTTAACTATTCGGAACTTCAAGAAGATGAATGGTGCCTCTTATTGAATGCTACAGAAGCTACGCAAAGACCGGTAATAAAAACAGCATTTCATGATGTGAAAACACCGGAAGATTATAGTGCGCTAATAAAGAATATGATCAATATGGGGCAACATCAATTAGTAAAATCCATACAATATAATTTGTCAAATTATATTAAAGGAATGGAGTATCTTAAATGGCATTCGAAGAACGAAGTATTCTATTTTACTGGTGGGTCCACATGTGTTTTCTCTGGGAAAGAGTTTGATGATTTATTAGATCAGATCAGTATAGAAATACCGCATGGTAAACTAGATGAATTTTTGTTTAGATTATATTTTGCTACTGCTGTGCACATAGGATATGGTACTCAGTATGAATTTATTTCGCCTCTTTTACGGAGAGCAGAAAAATTAATTGCGGATTTTCACAAAGTATTTAAAGATACGGAAACAGATTTGTTTAGTGGGAAAAATATAGCCGTTATACAGCTTGCCAATGTTAATCAAGATATGATGGAATTAATTCCTGCTGTAATCACTTCGCGGTTATTTCAATATCAAGTTGAAAATAAACACAGTGATAAAGTTGCGAATATAATTAATATAGTTATTGATGAGGCTCATAACCTTTTATATGAAGATAGTACTGATAACAGACATGATAAAATTACGATCGAAGCATTTGAAAAGGCTATAAAAGAAGGAAGAAAATTTGGCTTGTATCTTTGGATTTCCAGCCAGCGACCATCCGATATATCGCAGACTATAATATCTCAGATGCATAATTATTTTATACATAAGCTGGTGAATCCATATGATTTGGGAAGAATTAGAAAAGCCGTAGCATTTCTTGATGAAAATTCAATGGATGCGTTGACCGTACTTGGACCTGGGGAATGTATTGTTTCGGGAACAGGTGTAAATATGCCATGTTTTGTAAAGGTTAAACAATTGGAAAACAGATACCGGCCACATAGTGAAAATGTCAAGCTTTTTGGCAAAGGAGGTATTTTTAATGAACAAGTGTGAAAGTCAGAATTAGTTAAATGAAATTAATTGAGAACCAACAAAGTGTTTTTTTAAGTAATGATGCGATTAAAAGGAACGAATTTAATGAATTTAAGTAGAGATAATCATTATGTGCCACAAATGTACTTGAAAAACTGGGCGGTCGATGAAAAAGTAAAAGTATATGACTTGTTAGTTTCAAATGAAAAAGTGCCGTTTTGGAGAGAATGTAATATAAAAAAGACTGCCTATCGGACAAATTTATATATGCGTGTTGAGAATGGGCAAGAAACTGATGATTTTGAGCACTGGTTTGATAAATTTTTTGAGAGTCCAGCGACTTTACCCATTTATAAAATTTGTAATGATGAAAAACTGACAGTTAATGAATGGAGAGCTCTTTCAGATTATATCGCAGCTCAATATGTCCGTACATTAGCGTTCCAACAGAACTCTAAGGAATTGTGTTTGAACATTGTTCCGGGGATATTAGAAAACCTTACCAATAAGATAGCGAATCTAAAATCAAGACCATTGTTAAAAGGAAAGGAAGATGAGATATCAAAGTTATTACCATTAGATTTTAAAATTGTAGATCAAGACTATGATGAAACACACGTATTGGCTGAAATAAGTACAATTATAGGAAAAAACAGCTGGTTATTTTTCATTAAACATTTATTGGAGAATAACGGAGACTTTTTAAAAGTGATGCGTAATATGAAATGGAGTATTGTTAAAAGTCATCCGGGGGTTAGCTGGCCAACAACTGATAATCCTGTGGCTGTGTGTAGACAGCTAGGAGATAGGTTAGTTAAATCTACAGGTATTATAAATAAAGGCGTAATGGTGATGATGCCAGTAAATTCACATACTGTTTTGATAGGAAAATATAGAAACAGAATGGATTATAAAATTTCTGCTAATAAGCATTTTTCTTATGCAATAAAGGAAATGATTGTAACGAATGCGTGGTTACAGATTTATTCTGATATTGAAGATGAAGAGGTGAAAGAGCTACGCCCCAGAGTTGTAGATATAGATGAGTTTAAACGTATACGAGAAGAATATGCCAATTGGTTCGATGTGTATAAAGAACAAGAAGGTCTATTGCTTTAAAGGTAAAATAAAAGATGAAAATGGATAGTGTACTAATGGATGTGTATTTTGGATTTCGTAAATAAATATATAGACTTTTTAACAAAGTGCCAGATTCTATTTGCGATCTAAATATGAGTGAGGGGTCCTCAATCGTCCTAAGTCGTCCGTGGTTTGTAACGCGTCTGCAACAAATTCCCGGATACCCCTTGATTTTTCCGCTGTTTTCGGTTACCTAAAGATAATTCTTGTTTTCAAAGAGAAAACTTGCAAACCACCGGATAAAACTCTATTGGAGGTGAAAAAACGGTGGTCGTGAATAAAGTGTTTCAAGGTGAATAAAAAAAGGGGGCTACATTAATATTACAGACGAAATAGATAATGCATATAAAATAATAAAAATCCAAATATAAAAATTAAGTACGATTTGGTTTTGTGAGAGTGTATGAGGTTTACCGTATGTAGGCATATCTTCGTTGAAAAGAAGAATGTGATACTGGTGAGATTGGACTTGATAAAATGATAACGATTCAGTTGCTTTGAGACATTACTACCGTGGTTAAAGTTTTTGCCAGTGTATTCATAGTATTTGAAAAGGAGCGAGTTATGGAATTAAAAAAAGCTATTGAAAAAATATTAGATGGACAAGCAGTTTTATTTGCAGGAGCAGGCTTTTCTTATGGAGCTAAAAATGGTCAGGGGAATGTTCCATCAGCAGATATGCTAAAGAAAAGTTTGTTGCTTGATATGGGAATGGATGAGAATTCTGAGCATGGATTAGAAACGATAGCAGATTTTTATAAAAAGAAAAAGACTGCTCGTGGATTAGTAGCTAAACTCAAAGAACAATATAATATTTTGCAGATTGCGGAACATCATAAAAAAATTATGGATTTGCCATGGAAACGGATATATACTACCAATTATGACCAAGTAGTTGAGATGGCATCTCAAGGAAATATAAACGGCTTAGTAAGAGATGCTGTTATATTGTCTGATGATTTTGAGGAAACTAATAAAACAGCTATATGTGTGCATATAAATGGCTACATTGAACGTTTAAATGAATATAAGTTAGATAATGAATTTAAACTTACGGATAAAAGTTATTCATGTGATTCTTTAGTGGGAAATCCTTGGTTTGAATTTATGATTAATGACTTTGAAGCCGCTTCTATGATAATCGTTATTGGATATTCTATGAAATTTGATATTGATATTAAACGATTATTGTCTGCACCAGAAATTTCTCAAAAGGTGATTTTTATTGATGCACCTGGAATTGATGAAATATCAAAGGAATTGCTTGAAAATTACGGGATTTGTTATCCGATAGGGATAGAAAAATTCAGTAAAATAGTTGAAAGTGTAAAGGAGGATTATATTCCGAGTATTGACTTTACCTATAAAAGCTTTAGATATATGTATCGAGAAACGTTGACAAGTCTTTTTCCTGATTATGAGGATATTGTTCGGTTTTATACTGAGGGGAAAGAATGTGATAAGTTGTATGCCAAAAATAGTTCTGGGGAATATAAGTATGTTCTGGATAGAAAGGCAATGGGGTATTTTTTAAGGAATTATAAAAATCAAAAGGTTTTTGTTGCCTTATCTAATCTGGGAAATGGTAAAACAGTATTTCTTAATTTAGTAGAAAATGAATTGCGTAAGGAAGATGTGAAAGTATATACATATGTGCATCGATATGATTCGATAGATCAAGAAATAGAAGAAATATGTAATGAACGTAAACGGTGTGTAGTTATAATGGATAATTATCCAGGACATATGGAAATACTAAATAAATTTTCTCAATATGGGCATCAGAACATTACATTTCTTTTATCTGCAAGAAATAGTGTAAATTTAATGTTTTGTAAGCAGTTGGAAAGGGCATTGCATATTAAAACAGAGGATGTACATCCGCTATACTTAAATCAATTACAAAAATCGGAAATTGATAATTTGGCCACAATATTTGAGGAAAATTCTTTGTTGACAGAGAAAGTATGTACTGATACAACACATAATGGTGTAATGTCTTTTATTCAAAATGATTGTAAAGCGAACTTTTCGAATGTATTGTTACAACTATTTGAGGCTTCAAATATTAAAAAAAGCTTGGAAAATTTATACAAAAAAATGGAGGATACAGAAAGTGAAAAAGTAAAGGAAGTAGTAATTTTTTCTCTTTTAAAAAATATTTCAAATTATGATTTGAATTTTCATGAAATTTTAGATCTCTTTAATGCGGACTATATAGCAATAAAGAGAAATAGCATAGAATTTATACCTGAGATATTTGTGCAAGAAGAAGAGTATGGGATTAATGTAAGATCATCTATAGTATCTATGACATTGATAAAAAATATTATTAAGACAGAAGATGTCATAAATACTATGAAAAAAGCATTTCTTGAGGCAGATAAAAAATCGGGGCGTACATATAATGAATTACAGAAAAGTATGGTTTCTCATTCGCAATTTATGTATTTTACCAATGTTTCTAATGAAAGAGAAAAATTGATTTTAATTGAAAGTTTTTATAATGATATACGTAATACAAAATTTGCGAAACATAATACTTTTTTCTGGGAACAATTTGCATCAGCATATATTGATATGAAAAAATTTGATTTAGTAAGAAAATGTATTGATAATGCATTAATTGAGTCTAAAAAGAACCCGAAGTTTGTGCCCTTTCAAGTTAAGACAGTACAGGGAAGGTATTATGTTGAGAAATGTTATGACGATTTATTAAAAGGTAAATGTAACGAAAATGAGGCAATAGAAGCCATAAAAAATGCAACAGAATCAATTTTACAATACTATTCTCATCCAGATAATAATTTGTACTATGTTTTTAAAGTTGTAAAAAAATTTCCAGAAATCTATAGGATAATTAAGGAAAAATGGGACAAAAGGGAATTGTTAATTTATATTGAAAAAACTTCTATAATGAAGAAGCATATGGAAGAATATCTAACAGATTCAATGGTACAGTATTACGAAAAGGTAAAAAGATGGAAACAAGAATTAGAAGAAACATTAGAAGATGCTAAAATTCGTGTAAGGTAAAAGATTTCCATTTGCGAAGACCTTGGAAGAACTGGATCTGACATTCTATAGTGGTTCCATGAACGAACTGGCAAGATGTAAGTTTATCAAAAATCGCAGAAATATCAAAATGTCGGGAAATCCAAGCCGGGCTAAAACACATATGGCGATTAGCTTAGACCTAAAAGCATGTACCATGGGAAGGTCAGTCCAGTTCAAAAATACATACTCTCTGTCAGCGGAACATTCTCAAGTCAAGGATAACTATTCGCTTGACAAACTGGAAAAGCGGATCCAGAAGGTGGATCTATTATACTGGATGAAGTGACATATGTCATTTTTGACCGCTACCAGTCAGAACTCCTGTTTAAGTCCATTGCTGACAGAAGCGAGCACAGCAGTATTATTGTAACAACAAACCTTCCGTTCTCTGAGTAATGGGCCCCCCCTTTTTTGAAAATACAGCCATGGTTGCCACTGTTGATCGCCCGTTTGGCGTTCTAGTCTTATGTATTGGATATGAACGGAGAATCGTATCGGCTGGCCAAAACAAAAGAAGCCTGCAACAAATTTTCGTGTAATCCCTGATTTTCCCGATGTTTTTGGCTATCAAAACGGCAATCCGTGTTATCAAAAGAGAAACTAGTAAGCCACCGGATAAAACTCTATTGGAGTTGAAAAATCCGGTGGCGATGAATAAGGTGTTTCAAGGTGAATAAATATAGTGGCTACATTTTGGCTACATAAATATTATAGACGAAATGGATAGTGCATATAAAACAATAAAAATCAGATAAAAAGCGAACTAATGATTCGTATTATTTGTAATCGTACAAATATAAAAGTGGAGTTTGATTCAATCGAAAATCTACCGGACTATTTTAATTTGATAAAGGGAGAGTATGTTAAGATTCCGGATGAAGCGCCGCTTCCGAGATTGCGGCATGACGAGATTGAAAAAAACTGGGATGCTTATCTT
>CALWNA010000217.1 GCA_944382505.1 uncultured Lachnospiraceae bacterium | reverse complement strand
ATGATTAATGTATTAGTATTTCCTTGTGGTTCGGAAATTGGTCTGGAAGTGCATAATGCCCTGAAATATGATAAAAATTTATGCTTATACGGCTTGAGTTCCGTTTCTTCACACGGAAGAATGGTTTATAAAAATTATATAGAAGGTATTTCTTTTATAACAAGCAATACTTTTTTAGAGGAATTAAATAACATTATTGACGAATATTCTATTGATGTTCTGATTCCTGCATATGATGATGTGATATTGTATCTTTCCGACCATAGAGAAGAGCTTCACTGTAAAATAGCAACCTCCGGCAAAGATACATGCGATTTATCCCGCTCAAAGCGAAAGACTTATGCGTTATTTAAAGATGCGTCTTTTACCCCAAAAGTATATACACCGGAGGAAATCACCCCTGATGTGCTACCTCTGTTTGCCAAACCCGATATTGGCCAAGGTTCACAGGGAATAATGACAATTAAAACAATGCAGGACCTTGAAATCATTCGTCCGGAAGCTGAAAAATATGTAATTTCAGAATTATTACCGGGAAAAGAATACACTGTCGACTGTTTTACGGATTCCAAAGGCAACGTCATTACTGCATCCATGCGGGAAAGAAAAAGAATCCGTACCGGAATCAGTGTCAACTCTGTTACACTTCCATTACCGGATGAAGTGATGAAGATTGCCAAAGCGATTAACCAAAAAGTTTCCTTTGAAGGCGTATGGTTTTTTCAGGTCAAACTGGATTCCCAAGGGAACTATAAATTGTTGGAAATGGCGCCTCGTGTGGCAGGAAGCATGTCTACAAGCCGTGTGAGAGGATTTAATTATATCTTAAACACTGTTTATCAACTTATGGGATACGAAATTAAACCGATTCCTCATTTATTGAAAACCGTTGAGGTGGACAGAGCCTTTTCCAATAAATATATTTTAAATCTGAATTATCACTATGTATATGTAGATTTTGATGATACAATAACATATAAAAATACTGTTAATATCGAAATGATATCTTTCCTGTACCAGTGTCTGAATCAGGGCAAGAAAATTATATTATTGACAAGACATGCCAAAGATATTGATACTTCTTTAAAAAAATATCATATTGATAAGACACTTTTTGATGAAATTGTCCATATTAAAGATAATACATTAAAAAGCGATTATATTACCCACAAAGATGCTGTTTTTATTGATGATTCTTTTCGGGAACGATATGATGTCTCGCAAAAATGTGAAATACCGGTTTTTGACGTTGACTGCATATCCGCTTTAATTGACTGGAGGTGTTAAATTTGGATAAAATACTTGTTACCAGACCAAGTCTTCCAAAATATGAAGAATATATAGCAGAGATTAAATCTATTTGGGATACAAAATATATTACAAATTTTGGGCCAAAGTATACTAAATTTATTGATCTATTGAGAGAGCGATACGGTTATGAACACATTGATTTACAGTGTAACGGACATATGCTGCTGCAAAATATTTTGTCATGCATCAAACCGGGTGAAATAATTACAACACCTTTCACCTTTGTCTCAACAACACTGGCAATTGTCAACTCCGGACATACACCGGTTTTTTGTGATATCAAAAAAGAGGATTACAATATTGACGTTGATAAAATTGAAGAATTAATAACGCCAAAAACAGTTGCAATTGTTCCGGTACACGTTTATGGTTCTCCTTGCGATGTGGACAAAATTCAGGAAATTGCTGACAGACATAATTTGAAAGTCATATATGATGCCGCTCATGCCTTTAATGTCCAGGTAAACGGAAAAAACATCGGAAGCTTCGGAGATGCCTCCATGTTCAGTTTGCATGGCACTAAGGTTTTTAATTCCATTGAAGGCGGGATGGGCGTATTTAAAAGCAGAGAAATGCTGGATGAAGTTAAATCCCGTTCCAACTTTGGAATTGTGGATGGGATTACGGAATACGATGGCGTAAATTCAAAAATGAATGAATTTCAGGCAGCCATGGGAATTGTTAATTTAAATCATCTGGATGAAAGTATAAAAAATCGAAAAGAAATTGTTACCCTTTATGATAAGGAGCTAAAAAATATTAAATCCTTACGTTTATTGGAAAAGCGCGAGGATGTTGTATATAATTATGCATATTATCCAATATTGATTGAAAACTCTGATTTTTCTGCTGACGGTCTCATGCAATATTTATCAGAGTACAATATATTTTCAAGACGATATTTTTATCCTGCGGTAAATGATATGCCACTATTTAAAAACCAATTCGAAACACCTATTGCACATGAAATTTCAAAAAATATTCTGTGCCTTCCGATATATGCGGAGCTTAGCAAAGCACAGGTTTCAAAAATATGCAATCGGATAAAGGAGTATTTTCAAAATGAGCAATAACGTTACACTCTCTATCGTAGTGCTTAGTTATAATAATGAACAATATATTTATGACTGTTTAAGTTCTCTGGAAAGACAAAATGTTGATTCCTATGAGGTCTTTATCGTTGACGATTCCAGTACGGACAATTCCGTTAAAATTATTAAAGATTATATTAAGGACAAATCCCAATTTCATCTGATTGAAAAGCCAAATTCCGGCGGTGCTATCTCATCCCAGATTGGCATCAGCAAAGCTACAGGTAAATATTGTGCGCTGGTTGACTCAGATGATATTGTTGCCGACGGTGCTTATGCGAAATTAATTGCCCGAATTGAACAGGATGGTTCTGACTTTGCCGCCGGCCTTCCTATGAGGATGACCAATGGTTTTATGCATACTTTTCTTGCCTCTCCTGTTGAAAGCAATATCTTTGTAGAAAATCGGGTTTTAACAACCGATGAGGAGCTGGAATCTTTCACAAGACAGGTTTTTTATTGGAATTCGGTATATAAAACGGATTTCTTAAAGGACAATAACATTGAAATGCCTGCGAATCTGTTAATTGCTGATCGTATTTATATTTATAAAGCAGTTATGCGTGCAAAAAAAATCAGTATTCTCAATGATGTTGTATATTTTTGGCGAAAAAAAGAAAACTCTGATAAAATGTCCCTGACGGATCAAACAGCAGAATTTCACATGATTGCAGACCGCTGCGACTCCTTTCAGGCACAGATTAAATTATGTATCCAGGAATTTCAGCAGCATCCGCAGTACAATAAAGCAATGTGGGAACATAGTTTTGCCCGTCTGTATTATCCTTTATACACGATTGCAGATCCGGAAAATGAAGAAAAAGGATATTCTGACTTTGTAGACGCATGTGAAAGATATCGCTGCTTTTTGATGCAGTATAAAGGATTTTTTACCCACTTAATTGCAAACTCTGACATTCCTTTAAACTCTAAATTCATAACAGAGCGGATTTTGACCAGACATTATAAATATTTATACAAGTTTATTTCAGAAAAAAAAGGTTATAGCGATTTAAACATAAAAAAACTGGATACGAATGTTTATAATGCACTTCTCAGAAATAGTTATAATTTGTCTTTTAAAAATATTACAGAAGAAAACGGACGTTTTTTTATCAATTTTCAAATTTTAGTCAATGCGGAAAAGACGAATACCTTTTCCGTCAGAAATGTTTTTGTATTTAACCGCTACTTCAATCAGAAGCGTATTGACTTATCCTATGACGCCGAACTGCGCCGGGTAGATATTACAGACCTGCCTCCTGCCACATATATTATGAACACGGTTTGTGACCGGGGAGACAAAAAAATTTATTACAGACCACAGCTTTCTGATGATTTTGCAAAAATAAACAATTACGATTTTGGCGATAAGATTATAACCTTTAACTCCAATTACTCGATATTGACGATTCAGAAGAAAAACCGTTTTACGGTGTTACGTGACGGTTCCAATTACTTGTTGGGAGCAAATTATCCGGAAGACGTAAAAGAAATTTTCTTTTTCAATGTGAACGAAAACAGAAGAATACCTCTGAACAAAAAGGACTCATTTTACACGATTGACCGTTCCACGCTTCCAAAGGGAGATAATGTGCTGATTTATCGCACAAAAGAAGACTTGTATACTACAGTTCGTAAATGTGAATTTTCCAATAGCATATTGGACAGGGACATTTTTAATGATTTAATTATTCGGGGAAAAATTGAAATTGAGGTAGAATAGTATGAAGGGAATTATTTTAGCAGGTGGAAGCGGCACAAGGCTTTATCCGCTTACAAGTGTCACAAGTAAACAATTATTACCGATCTATGACAAACCAATGATTTATTACCCGCTGTCAACTTTGATGTTGGCGGGAATCAGAGATATTTTAATTATCTCAACGCCGCAGGATCTTCCTAATTTTAAGAATTTACTGGGAGACGGAAAACGCTTTGGAATAAATCTTTCTTATAAAGAGCAACCGTCACCGGACGGCTTAGCACAAGCATTTTTAATTGGAGAAGATTTTATTGGAAATGACAGCTGTGCCATGATTTTAGGTGATAATATTTTTTATGGTCATGGTCTGGTAAAACGGTTAAAAAAAGCCTCTATGAATACCGGAAGGGCCACTATTTTTGGTTATCTGGTGGATGACCCGGAACGATTCGGCGTTGTTGAATTTGACGATGATTTGAAAGTTCTTTCTCTGGAAGAAAAACCGAAAAATCCAAAATCCAATTTTGCAGTTACCGGGCTTTATTTTTACGATAATCAGGTTGTTGATATGGCAAAAAAAGTCACGCCAAGTGCCCGGGGCGAACTTGAAATTACAGACTTAAATAAACTGTACTTAGACGCCGGGCTTTTAGATGTAGAACTTTTAGGAAGAGGTTTTGCATGGCTTGATACCGGCACAATGGATTCCTTATTAGAAGCCGGAACTTTCGTAAAGCAAATTGAAAATATACAGGGAATTATTATTTCTGCCCCGGAAGAAATTGCCTACAATAACGGTTGGATTGATGAGACAGAACTGGCGCAGGCAATCAGAAAATATGGAAAATCCCCTTACGGAAAGCATTTGCGCAAAGTATTGGAAAATTATAAATTTTAATCTTTTCACACGAAAACCCCGACTTCTGTGATGCCATAAAATAATGCTCACAGAAGCCGGGGCTTTCATATGAAAAAAATTTATTTCTCTTCTTGGGATTTCTTCCGAAATTCTTTCGCCAGTATCATTATGCCGAACATCAACAGACCGGCAATACTGCATATTCCACCGACCTTTAATCCCGGTGTACTATATTGCAATTCAATCTGATGCGATCCGTCTTCCAGATATACTCCTGTATAAAGCAGATTGACCTTTTCCGGCTTTTCTTCTCTTCCGTCCACAAAAACCTTCCATCCGTCACAATACGGAATTGTAAGACAAAGCATTTTATTCCCATCTACCGTAATATCTCCTGTTATCCGATTATCCGTAATATCTATATTGTATAGCACATTTTCTTTTAACTGTTCTATTTGCTCCGGATAATTCTTCATTGACTGTTCCACAATGCTTATTTCCTCAAAGGAATATACTCCCGGTTTCCCAAAAGTTATGTTCAATTCCCCTCGTTTGTGCTCAGAATATCCCATGTTTATGACAAAATCATCGATTCCATTATAATACATACTTTCCGGAGAAAAATAGGAAAGATTCTTTTTTACATTATCTAAGCTGAGGTTTATTGTAACCGCATTACTTTTTTGCCAGTTTCTATAACTATATTGCAGCTGATTCATTTCATTCTGACTTAACAATTCATACTGGTCTGCGTACATTTCCACCGGATTTATCTCTTCAAATTGTAACCCCTGAATGGAAAAGAAAACTTCTTTTTGGGCTGAACTGTCAAATCGAATGCTGATACTTGAATTTTTATTCTTTACGATAAAACGATTATTTTCCTGTTCAACATTCTCTCCCAAGTCTATCTCATAGTCTACATTTTCACTTGTGATATCAATGTTTTCTTTTTTCAGTTCAGAATTTTCCTCTTCCAGAACAACTGCCTGCAGCATTGCTTCCTCTTTTTCAATTCCATCTAATTTTTCAAAATCTTTCTCTAAAATATAATTATCATAAGTATATCCCAGCGGCAGTGCGTACTGATTTTCATAAATATAATACGTCGTCTTGTTCCGGTCTGTTTCCGGCAATTCTTTATTTTTTACATTGTACGGAACAGATTTCTTTATCGTTTCTGTTTTTTTAAAACCGTATGGGACAATTTGATTCACTTTATTTCCGCTGACATAATATTTTGTGGAAGCCAAAGCGGTCAGGGCGGCTCTGTCATCCAGATTTTCCATTTGACTTAGAAATTTTTGATTTACATTCATGCTCAATGCATACCTGCTAAGATTTCCATTGGTCAAACTCCAATAATAACTCAATCCATTCATATCAAACAAAAGTGAAGCATTTTCATTTTGAGACAGCGTTCCAAAATTATTTGACAGAGCAGTCTCTCCATTCGGCAGTTGCTCCAATATTTCCTGTACTCCGGTCTGAAAATCTGAATAAACCGAATCATCAACATATGCATACCGATAAAACGTTTCATCCTCAACCGCTTTCTTTAAATCATGACTTACGGATTCCTGATACATATTATATATTTCTCCGGAGTCGATAAATTCCTTTACATAGTTGCCCTGTGTTATAGAATATTTATAATATCCATTCATATATATGCCTGCTATGATTAACAGAATGATTCCATATTCCAGTTTTCGTCTGCTTATTTTTTTCTGTCCGAAGGCGATAATCATCATAAGTATGAAAAGCAACAGGATTACCTGAGCAAATATACTTTCTATCGTTCCGCTTCTGATGATATACATCATCAAAAGATATATGCCTAAAAGTATTGCGATACGTTTTATGTCTTTCAAGGACATTGAAAGTATCTCTTCCCAGAATCCCGTGACAATATATCCCAGGCAAAATCCCAATGCCCATATCCATCTGTTGCTGACATAGGAAAAACCGTTTAGCACTGTCCCAAAAATAGGAAAACTCAAAAAAACAATTCCAATTGCAAAAAATAGAATGTATTGCCTTTTTCTTTTTTTCAACATCACATATAGTGCCGGTATAATAATCGGCGAATACCCCAGCACTGTCCAGTTACTGTCAGAATTTGTAACCAAAATATTTGAGACAATGTATTTATAATCCTGTATACTGTAAAACAAATTGACGACAATATTTACTTCGCTTCTGTAACCACCGGAAAATGCGATTAGTATCGGAAGAAATATGACTGCAGACATAAAAACTGCGATTACCGCATATCCCAACATCCGAAGCAATATCTTAATAATGAATAAAATATTATTTTTATAGACAAAGAATGCCCGCACGACTGCATAGATTATCGTAAATATTGCCACCATATAAAAGAAATAAAAATTACTGACTGCTGCCAATGTTATTGACAATATAAACTGATACGGTCTTTTCCCACGAAATATTTTTTCTACGCCTGTAAGTAAAAGTGGCAAAACAATCATCGGTATCATAAAAAACGGATGTCTTACCGCTGAAAAAATCACAAATCCCGCAAATACATATACCAACGCTCCGGCAAGAACGCCGTTTCCTTTTTTTCCCATAATTTTGCAAAATTGCATAAAAGTAAGACCTGCCAGATACAAACGCAGAACTACCAGGAAATCATACAAATATTCCGTATATCTGGAAGGTACAAAAATCGTCAATAAGTTCAGTGGCTCCCCGATAACATAATAATTTAAAGTTGTTATAATGTCTGCCCCATATCCCAGGCTGAAATTCCATAATGACACTGAAAATTTATGTTCAAACAGAAGATTGCTGACAATCTCTCTCAACCACTGGCCATAATAAGTAAGTGCCAGGCAATGTTGTCTTAATCCATCCAATTGCCAGACCAGAGATTTTCCATTAAACAGAAAAAAGCTAAATGTTATTGCTGATGTAATAATAAATATAATTGTATATTTGAAAAATAAATTATCTTCTAATTTTTTTATTCGATTCATTTTTCATCCCCCTTTCCATTTTTTCTCAAAAGCCTGTCGTAATTAATTTGAAAGGCTTTCTGAAACAGTTTCGACAATCTTTTCCCCGAAAAAATAAAGGTTATGATTGCAGAAACTATTACACAAAATATAATTAATTCAATACCGCTTTTCATGAAATATTGATATAGATTATAATGTTCGAATATTTGTCTGATTAGTCTGTGAATAATATAAATAGCCAATGTTCTGCTTCCAATGTATGAAACAATTGTCTTTCTTTTTGGAACAATACACATAACAGCCAATGTTATTACTATTGCAAAAAAATACCACATACCATTTAAAGCCACGGCTTTTATTCCCGATATATTCATTAAGGCATATGGATGACTTCCATAAATAATCGTTTGATATTTAGCAATAAAATCCAAATTATAATATATGGCAAAAACTATTAGAATTAAAAATATTACTGATACTATCCTCATTTTTGCCGTAGTAAGTTTTTTGATAATATCGTCCTTAAAATAATATCCTGCCAAAAAAAATGGCAAAAAAACTGCAAACCTGGAAAATGACAAAAATATTCCCACACTGGAATCCAACCTTATAAGCATTCCGAAAATCACTGCAAATCCAATACTTACGGCCGGTTTAAACTTTGCAAAAACAGGCAGGTATATGTACCAAAAAAACATGCACAGTAGATACCACGGGGCGCTGTCTTCAGAGAAGAGTTCAAAATTTGCAGCCTTTCCCGCTAATATAGAACTTACTGCCCATAGTAAAATTTTATAAATGACAAACAGAATCAAGAATCCTATAAGTTTATTTATCTGAGGAACTTCTTTTTTCAAATAATTTCTGGAAAAATAACCCGATACAAAAACAAATGCCGGCATATGAAATAAATATATAAAAAAATATACAAGTTCCACGCTTTTCCCCTCGCGGAATATTGGAATTAAAAAATGTCCCAACACCACTAAAAATATAAGCAGCGCTTTTAAATTATCCCAATAATAAATTCTTTCTTTTTCCATTTGTTAAGTTTCTCCCTATATCTGTTTATTCTTTTGTTTTAATCTTCTTCTAATATATTTAAACGTTTCTTCTTCCCCTTTTATTTCAAGCATTTTTAATAATTTTTCTATCTCGTTTCTTGTATTGAAATGAATGCTTCTATGAGGTTTCCGCTTTTCAAAGTATTCCAGCGGAGCTGACGGCTTATAGTTTTTCCCATTATATATTTTACTTGCCGCCACTCTGTCACAAAACATTTCTGCCACATATTTATACGGCATTTCCACCGGTTCATTTCTCTTCGTCTCAAGATTATAATCGCTCCAATACTCAAAATGGTGCTTATTCCGCCCTTTATGGTGCATCCATGCCGTAGAATAACCTATTTTTTCCCGTTCTCCCTCATTGGGACTGCGTTGCCCCGAATAATATTTTACTCCGGGAATAAATTCTGAAGGCGAATACTTTGATAAATCATGTCCCAATCCCTGCCACAGAATCCCCGCTTTTGCGCAATGTTTTATCACCTGATGTCTGTGTCTTGTGATTGTCAAAAAGTGCCCTGTCAATCTTTTAAAAAAATTCATTTTTGCATATCTCTTTCTTTTCAAAATTCCGCATTACAGTATAACACATTACCATACATTGCAAAATATTTTTCTTGAATGATATATACTTTATATATATTACTCCCTATTCATGATATAATTGTTATATATTTCAAGGAGGTCCCTATGAAAAAAATTTTTATAATTATTCCCATTTTTTTATCGGTCCTGACAATATTTGTGACTTCACAACTGATGGAAGAACAATATGTTCCGGTTTCAATGGAAGAACAGTTATCTCAGAATCAAGAATCCTTAGAAACTTCTGTTTCTGACAAGTCCCTGTCGGAAACCACTGTGGAAGAACCCGGCACCCCCGATTCCTTTACGATTACATTGAGTTTTGTCGGCGACTGTCTCTGTGCCACCGACGAATATACCTATTATGAAAACTGTTTTGAAGAGATTGCCGACAAAAAGAACCCGGAATATTTTCTAAAAAAAGTGTGTAAATATTTTAAAAGTGATGACTTTACTATAGCTGACTGTGAAAATGTCTATTCCGACAGTTCCAATCTGACAGTCAGTGATAAGGGGCAATATGCCGACCCTGGCATTGAAGCATACTGGTTTAAAACCAAGGCGAAAAATGCTCAAATCCTTTCTGCCGGCGGAATAGACATGGTTTCCATAGAAAATAACCATATTGACGATTACGGTCAACAGGGACATACAGATACACAAAAAGCACTGGATAGTGCAGGCATTCAATGGGGCGAAGAAGGCAAAATCGTCTACTTCCAAAAGAATGATTTTAAGATCGGTATCATTTGTGTTTCTATGTACCATGATGGTGTTGTGGAAAATATTAAACAATATATTAAAAAGGCCTCCAAGAAAAGTGATTATCAGATTATATACTTCCATGGCGGTCAGGAAGCCGTGCATACTGCAGAAACATGGAAAATAAATGCGTGTCATGCGCTGATTGACGCCGGCGCAGATCTGATAGTCGGCGATCATCCCCATGTACTTCAGCCGAGAGAAATTTACAATGGAAAAACCATTATTTATTCCATGGGGAACTTTATCTTTGGAGGAAACCGTCATCCGGAAAACCGCACAATTATTTATCAACACACACTTTCTGTTGATTCTGAAGGTCTTCTTACCGATGAAAACGGAAAAATAATTCCATGCTATGTTTACACCGGTGACACCAATAACTGGCAGCCTGCAGTTATACAAGACAAAGCCACAAAGAAAAAAGTGCTGGATTTTATGAATGGCAAAACCGATTCACCACTTTAAATTCCAAGCACTTTCACAATATAACTTACAAACAATTTTGCAATATCCTTGTCGGATACCTGATACAGCATCCTTGCGCCCACTGCATCTTCTATTTCATTAAAAACTGCCTTACCATTATGAAAGGTAAAATCAATTCCTGCATAATCCACAGGCAGTTTTTTTAATATGGCATTAATCATATCTTTCTCTCTTGCGTTGAGCTGATATTGCTCCACGTTACCACCAAGACTATAATTGCTTTTAAAACTGTCCTTGGATGTCCTAAGCACTGCAGCGACAATTTTATTTCCTATTATATATGCCCGCACATCCCTGCCCAAATCAGAGCAGCACTGCTGCATAACATATTCATCCTGACCTATGGCCTCTATAGCTTTTTCTTCCTCCTGTTTGTTATTTACCATAAAAACCCTGCTCCCACCATGTCCGCTGCAGCTTTTTATGATATACGGATACCGGAAGCTCCGGTCTCCTATTTTGCTTATAATCTCCTGCTCTCCATACTTTACCGGCAAAAAGGGAACCACTCCCTTGAAAAATTCATAAGTTTTTCCTTTATTGTTCGCAATTTCCGTTACAACAGAACGGTTAAAAACCCGAATGCCTGCCGCCTCAAAATTTTTTGCGATTTCAAAATTTCTGCTTCTATTGATTACAAAATCCGGCAGATAAAACCCGGCAGAATTGTTTATATCCTCCACAAGGACTGCCTTTAGTGAAATATGAAATCGGGCAAAGTTCTCTTGCATCATCTGTATGAAATGTTTATTTTTTCCCATGTCCGCTTTGGAATAAATTATCCACCCTGTCATTTCATCCACCAATCTTTTCTAAGATATATTCAAGAATATATTCCGCTACATTAACTCCGGTACAGTCATATATATTTTTAAAATGGGCATTGGAATTTACCTCGCAAAAAATCGGCTCTCCTTCTTTTCCAAACATAATGTCCACCCCTGCAAAATCCAATTTCAATTCTCTGCACACCTGAAGTGCCATATTACTCTGTTCTTCTGTGGGAGTATATTTTTTCATTTTTCCGCCATTTGTAATATTTGCCCTGAAATCATTTTCATTGATTCTCTCCATGGCTGTCACAATCTTATCTCCCACAACATGTATTCGGATGTCTCTTCCCTTGGAACTTTCTATGTATTCCTGCATAATAAAATCGCAATGTCCAATACTTTTTATCTTTTCTACCGCATCGTAATAATTTTTCACAAGATATACCTGTTCTCCAAAGGAACCTTTGTTTTCTTTGATAACAAAAGGATATCCCAGGCTGCCCTCCACCTGCAACACAAAAGTATAATCTTTATATGCATTATCAAAAGTCATCGGAGAACAGAATGTTTTTGGCATTTTAATATTTGCATTTTTCAATTGAATAAACGTGAGTGCCTTGTCATCACAAATCTCAATGGCTTCTGCACTGTTAAATACAGGAAAGCCTTCTGCTTCCAAAAGCTTTGCAAGCCTTACATCTTTATCCCAGAACAAAACAAAATCCGGCACGGTCCTCCAATTTGTTTTCCCGCTGCTGATTGGAAGAATTGAGTCCAACTGGTCATTTGCAATTTTTTTCAAAACACAGTCTCGCTTTTTTGCCGCCTCCATCAGCCAGTTGTATATTTCATCAAACTTTTCAATTTCCAGATATCCGTTCACCACAATCCATCCTGTTTTCATTTTTGCCTCCGCAATTTCATCTTCATCTGACATAATTCTTATGTTTCACTATTTCTCTTTCCTAATGTTTTTATATCCTCTAACATATTACCTTCCACTTTGAATAATGGTTCCATATAACGTAAAGAACGGTTAAGGCCCCCTTGCCATAACCGTTCCGGACTGAAAAATATGTTAGTATACTTATGAGTCTTAGGAGAGACTCTCCTTTTAGTAAGCTATGAGATACTTATTAAAAGGACTTAAGTATTAGGTACTACAATTACATTATACCAAATTATTGGTAATATTCAATATTCTTTTGTATAATTTGCCTTTAATTTCATTAATTTTTATGCTAATATTGTCTAATAAACCTATATTTTGGAGGAACATTTTAATGAATAATACAAAACCTAAAAAATCAAAGGATAAAAATCTTATATTTATTGGTGTATTTTCTTTTATTATAATTATTATTTTAGCAGTTATTATTATTTACAGAAATTCCGACAAGACTTCTCTCAGCAGCAATTCCGGGCAGAATACTTCACAAGTTACCACAGCCATGACAGTTTTATCGGAAAATGGCGATCAGAATGCCACTCTCTCCGCAGATATTACATTGAGAAACTCTGAATTTTCTACTTCCATAAAAAAGATTAAATCTTACGAAAAGACGCAGGATGATACGCTCGGTGAGCCGAATTCTGCAACATCGGAGGACGGCTATACCTATCTGCAATACAAATTTAATCCGGACAATCCTTTATCTGTTTTTGGAGCTCAGGTTTTACCTTCCGATATCAATGCAATGCTGACATATGTATTCTATAACAAAAAATTAACAGAAGTCCGTGTTCAGTATGGAAATATCGGAAAAAGTGCGTTTGATCAGATGGTTTCTGCCAACAACAGCACATATGGAAATGCCACATATTCCCGTTCATATTCCAATGGAACAGAAGAATATTGGTGGAAAACCGATGATTCTACGCTGGATATTATTTATCAGACTACCGGCGTAATTGCATATTTCAGAAGTAATGATTAATTAATTTTATTCTCTCAAAATATAAAAGCATAAGTAAAAGTATAATCTGCTATACTTTTACCTCTGCCTGTCTGGTTTATTCATCAATCCATCTAATGGAAGGCTGTTTTATCCACTTCCACCGTACCGGGAAGTTCCGGCTTTTGTAATTTCACACATCCGCTAAAAGCATACATATCAATTATTTCCAAACTAGATGGAAAATTAATATTTTTCAATTTTTTACAGCCTTCAAATTGTGAATCACCAATTCTTTTTGTGCCTTCTGCCAAAACTACTTTTTTGAGTTTCTTGCAATTTGCAAAAGACGGTACACTTTTATAAGCTTGTTCGAAGATAACTTTTTCCA
>CALWNA010000216.1 GCA_944382505.1 uncultured Lachnospiraceae bacterium | reverse complement strand
AATACTGCCCCCAGAAATCCCAAAATAAGCATCGGAACGATGCACGCTGTGAGTACAGCCAAATATCGCGCAAAAAATAAAGTTCTCCTGCTGACCGGAAAGCTTCCAAAGAAATCCACACACCGCTTATTATGCATATAGGAAAATGCAATGATGGAAAGTATCATAGAAAAAATAATCGCTACTGCAACAAAAAATGTTCCTGAAACATATATTGAAGATGCTTTCATTTCTGCAATATAAAATTTAAAATTTTTTTCGGAGCTGCAGATAATCATTGCAAATATTTCAATCATTGGCAGCGAAATAAATAATAGTATCCAATATGCTACGGATAACGGCAGATATTTTCTGATTGTCCACTTAAAAATAGATAAAGCTTTCTTCTTATTTGACAAATAGGTATTATTTTCCATATCCGGCTTCCTCCATTTCATTTATGAATACTTCCTCCAGTGTTGATGGCATTGCCTCAATAAATGCCGGCTTAAGAGCATTCAGTTTTTCCATTATTTCATCAATATCGCCTCTTATCATTAAACAATAATAATTTCCCACTCTGCTCAGTATCTGTGCATCAATCCCGGCAAAAATATCTCCTTCCGGCATCTCCATAAACGCCAGCTGCACTTTATGTATTTTATTTTTCAGCACATCGGTCTCTGTATTTGTCACCAATTCGCCATTATGAAGAAGTACAATCTTATCACATATATCATCTATCTCTCTCAGATTATGAGATGCGATAATACATGTCATATTATTTTCCGTGACATCCTGAATAATTAAACTTTTTAATGTTTTTCTGATTACCGGATCAAGTCCGTCAAAGATTTCATCTAAAAACAAATACTTCGGGCAGGTCGCAAACGCCAAAATCAGAGATGCCTGGCGCTGCATTCCCTTACTCATGTTAATAATTTTTTTGTCTGTGGCAATGGGAAATATTTTACACAGCTGTTGAAATCTTTCCTCGCTCCATGTAGCGTAAAGATTTCTCAATAATTTTGCAAGGTTTTCCACCGTACTGTCATTAAAGAAATACGGATAATCCGCAATATAATAACACCGCTCTTTTATTACATGATTATCAAATGCATTTTCTCCATCAATAATCACTGTTCCCCCGTCTGCCTCATATACTCCGGACAGGGTTCTAAGCAGTGTGCTTTTTCCACTTCCATTGCTCCCTGCCAGTCCGAAAATCGTCCCTTCGGATATGATACAGTTCATTTGATTTAATGCAATCGTGGTTCCAAACTTTTTTGTAAGATTATTTATCTCAATCATTACCGGTCCCCTCCACTCATGATCTGATTTATCATTTCCTCAATTTCTTCTTTTGTCACACCATTTTTATATGCTTTTTTCAACGCCTGCTTCAATTGCTGCCGAGCCTCTATTTTCTCCGCTTCATCCTGACATAATTTATCCGAGACAAAGCTGCCTCTTCCCACAGTCGAATATATGTATCCATCTGCTTCAAGCATCTTATACGCCTTAGAAACTGTATTGGGATTGATCCCTAACTCTGTGGCCAGCACTCTCACCGGCGGCAGCTTGGTGTGACTTTTCAAAACGCCCATTGATGCAAGCCTTACGACATTGTCGTAAAGCTGCTGATATACGGGAGTCCTGGATTGAAAATTCACAGTAAGCATATGCTTCTCCTTTCAAGGAAATTGTACTATTTCGACTAATACAATAATATAGTACAATGAATCGCTATATTTGTCAATAAAAAACGGTATGTTCTGTTTCCAGCATAAAACAACTTTGCCATACTGCCTGATGCTGCAAGAACACACCGCTTTTCCTCTTTCAATCCGTAAAAACGTACCGCTTTTTCTGCCTTTATCTTATCTATAGTAGTTACTGTAAATTATAAAGTTGTGCTGAATTATTTTATGATTTTTTTTTTTTTTTTTTATGTGATAAGGAAATATACCCCATAAATTGCCGCTATCATTATCGCTGTAATAACAATGGAATATACGACACCGGTTGTTCCCATTGTCGCCAGCATATATACGCACACCTGAATTCCAAAAACGGAATGGACTGCCGCTACAATCAGTGGAAGTCCAAAAAATATTGAACATTGTGCAAACAAAGATTTCGAGATATCCCTTTCATCCACACCAATTTTCCGGAGTACCACATATTTCTCCCTGTTATCCGCAGCCTCTGACAATTCTTTCAATGCCAGTATTGCCGCTCCGGAAACCATAAATATAAATCCGATATATACGCCGATAAATACCAACATTGCTGCCAAGCCTACGCTTCCCTCATATATTGTCGTCCTCGTTGCGCCATCAATTTCCGGCCATTTTTTATCTTCCGGACAGATCTGTTCTGCAAACTTATCGCTTGTGACATATTCCTCTATTTCATCTGCCTCTTCTTTAGTATCCGCATTATAATTTGCCGCAAAATAGTAACTGTCTGTTTTCAGTTCTGATAAATCCGCATTATCCGGTACCAAAATAATGCCAAAATTGATATGATTTTCTGACATCAGAATAAATCCGTCTTTACACTCCTTGTATTTGGGTTGATACTCCTTATCTCCCAGCTGAATAATGGGCTCTTCTTTCAGGCCTTCATTTCTCAATTCAACCATCGTATCATAATCCGCCACAACAATATATTCGTCCTCATCCAGAGAATACTGCTCTATCCCGTATGCCCCGGCAATTCGATTATAATCGCTGACCTTTATAAATTCTTCTTTACTTTCCTTATAATACTCTATCATGGATTCATCGATGTCCATATCGTCAATATAATTTTTCGCCATATCATAAACCGATAATTCTCCCTTGTAGCTTTGCAAATAAACTTCATCTTTGAAGATAGACGTATCTACTCCGGTTTTTTCAAACACATCCCGGATAGAATATTTACTTTCACCATCCATATACAGGTTTACATCCATTGTCACCATCGCCTTCAAATTATCATTCATTGCCTTGCGAACAGACATTGCACTTGAAAGCACACATATTGTGATAAAAAGCATAAGACATATAATGGTTCCCGAAAATACAGTTGTATTGATTCTGCTCCCCATTTCTTTTATTGTAAAACTATTTAGCCCTTTATAATAAAATTTTCTTCTCTTTTGACCGATAAATATAAGAATTCCTGATAAAGACCAAAAAATCATAAATGTCGAGACAATGCCTTTGACAATCTGTGTTGTAAGCTGTCCGGTGGTTGTAAGGTCCTCCTTTCCTACTGTAACGCTGTAATATGCACTTCCAAGCATAACCACCGCCACAGCAAAAACAATGATACATAGAATCGGATTTTTTGCCACATTTTTTTCAGACTTGCGCCCTGCGTTTATAAGACGAATCAATTTTGTTCTTCCCACAACGACTGTATCCATCAGAAGAACCACCAGATACATCACGCAAAAATATAAAATTGTCTTTGTTATTGCGGTTTTTGAAACAACAAAGGCAAAATCTGTCATATCGGCCTCAAACATGTTTGCCACGACGATACTCATGCCCTGGGAAGCAAAAATCCCAAGTACAAGCCCTGCCGCCAGCGAGATGATACCTATGATTAATGTCTCCATCAAAAGAATTGTGGAAATATTCCTCTTGCTCATCCCAAGCGTCATATATATTCCAAATTCTCTTTT